>JAFOZN010000077.1 GCA_017391185.1 Alistipes sp.
GATGCTGGATACTCGATCTGCAAACCAATGGTAAAAGGAGTCAGCACGATAGGGCATGGAGAGTTGTCGAAGAAATACTTGGCAGCCTCCAAATCATTCCATACATTGTACTCTGCATAGGTAGGACGATCCATATCGCCAGCCATTACCGAGAACCAACTTACCTTCTGCTTTACAAGTTCCATTCCCGACAGTTTAGAGTATTTATCAGGCTGGCTCTGGAGCAACTGAGCGATGGTAGTAGAGAATCCTACCGTAACGATTACGACCGACTTGTCGGGTTGCTTAGAGAGTATGCGGCGATACATCTCCACAGCCTCCTCATATTTAGGATTCTTGGAGCGCTTGAAGAGAGGATTGCCATCCTCATCCTTCATCAGACAAGTCTTTGTACAATAATCTACACAATCCATATCTGTAACGCAGGCTGTGTTTACTCCGATTGGAGTCTTCTTATAGCCGTACCAATGACGCATAATGTCGATATACTCGGCAGAGTATGGGTTGTTCTTGTGTACACCTACACCGAGGAGCTTGATGTTGCCCTGATCCATATTCTTGAAGAGGATATCCAACGCCAAAGCATCATCAATATCGTTACCCATGTCGGTCTCGAAGATAATCGACTGAGGCTTCTTCTGAGCCTGAGCAAAGGTTGAAGTATAGCCCAAACCGAGGAGAAGAACGAGAAGTAGTAGTTTTTTCATAATATATCTTTAAGGTTTAATGTATATTTTTAGGTTTTGTAGTGAGGGTAGAGATAAAATACTCCTGAATTTTGCGACATTGCTCTTCGTTGGCCGAAAGTATGCGGAAGCGTCCTCCCTTCTTAGCTGTGAAACGAGTCTTACCGCCATCGTAAATCTCTACCTCGCCCTCCTCGCTCAGAGTGAGGTTCTCGGTCTCAGGGAAGCAAGCGTAGTATGTGGCAATGACATCAAACGTGCAACAATTGTAAGGCATGGTCAGGTAATTCTTATATGCCTCGATGAAAGGGTGCTTCCTGCCCCACTCAAAATCATTGAGGATGCTCTTGGCGGGGTATAATACCTGAGTGCCGAGCTTGAAAGGAGTTACAATAAATGGTACAGGGGAGTTTTCAAAGAAGTATTTGGCAGCCTCCAGATCTTGTTCAATATTGAACTCTCTATGGTCAGCATTTTCGAACTCGCCTGCCATGATAGAGAAATACTTGACCTTCTTTTCGACCAACTCCTTACCTGTCATGGCGGAGTAGTTGTCGGCAGGACTCTTTAATAGGGCTGCCATAGTGGTAGAGAAGCCCACGGTAACGATAACAACCGAGTGATCATCTTGCTCGGCAAGTATGCGGCGATACATCTCGACAGCCTCCTCGAATTTAGGTTTCTTGGAACGCTCAAAAAGTGCCATGCCATCCTTGTCGTTCATGGCGCAGACCTTGGTACAATAATCCATCGCACCCATATCTGTCACCGAGGAGGTGTTTACTCCGATTGGGATACGCTTGTGACCATACCAATTGTTCATGATGTCGATGAACTCAGCGGCATGAGGATTGTTCTTGTGGACACTGATACCCAAAAGGTTTATACGATCCTGATCCATGTTTTTGTATAGGATGTCCAAGGCCATGGCATCATCAATGTCGTTACCCATATCTGTCTCGAAGATGATGGATTGTGGAGAAGGGATCTCTTGGGCATGAATAGTATAGTTTATGCCCGACAAAAGTAGACCAAAAATAAAAAGTAGTCGTTTCATGACTTTGTTTGGTTGGTTAAACTCAACAAATATACTAAAAATATAAATAATAAGCCATATTAAATAAAAAAAAGATGAAACCAAAATCATCGGTTTCATCTTTTAGAGAATTTAAATACGTCTAAATTATTTCTTCTCAGTAGTAGCCTCAGTCTTGTTATTCTTCTCGGCTGCGTACATCTCATTAACCTTAGCCAATACAGTCTCGCTGATATCCAAAGACTCCGCAGCGTCAAGCAATGATGTAGCGTTTACGATCATCTTGTACTTACCATCGGCGTTAACCTCCTTGATAGCACGCATGATAAGATCAGTTGTGCGGTTCTGGAATACGTAATTCTCCTCATCCAAAGTCTGAGCCTCTTTCTGAGTGTTAGTCTGGAAGTTAGTTGCGCGCTTCTCGATGCTCTGCTGCTGCTTCTGTGCGTCTGCAGTAGTGATCAAGCCCTTCTGGTACTTCTCCTGAAGCTGAGCTGCCTCCAACTGCAAGTTCTTCTCCTTCTGAGCCCATGAGTTCTGAGCCTTCTGAGTCTTCTCCTGAAGAGCTACACCCTCAGTCTTATAGATCTCGCTCTGAGCAAGTACGTAATCTACACGTACATATGCCAAATCGCCACCACCGATAACCTCTGTCTGTGCAGCCTCGCCCTCTGCAGTTGTGTTTGCTGTCTTTGTGTTATCGCACGCTACGAGTGCTACGACAGCTACGAGAAGTGTCAAAAAAAGATTCTTCATAATGTTTGTTATGTTTTTTATTTTTAATTTTTTTGAATTAAATTTGTAATAATTGACAAAGGTAGAAAAAATTATTTATTTTTGTCATGTTAGCAACTAAAAATCGATACTATGTACGAATATATATCAGGAAAATTGGCTGAAATTGCACCTACCTACGCTGTGGTAGAGGCTGCGGGGATAGGTTATTACGTAAATATCTCGTTGCAGACATTCTCTCGTTTAGAGGGTGCTCAGTCGGCGCATCTTTATCTGCATTTTATTGTCAGGGAGGATGCTCAGATTCTATATGGCTTTGCCACAAAGATGGAGCGAGAGCTTTTCCGTCAACTTATCAGCGTATCGGGTGTGGGAGGAAATACGGCTCGTATGATTCTCTCGACCTACTCTTCGGATGAGTTGCGTAATATCATTGCTACCGAAAATGCCGTATTGCTCAAGAATGTCAAAGGCTTAGGTCTGAAAACTGCCCAGAAGATTATCGTAGAATTGAGTGGTAAGATGTTGGAGTTGGGCGGAGAGAAGTTCTCTGATAAGGCTGTCGTGGTAGGTGGTAATGAAATCTATGATGAGACTGTGGCGGCGTTGGTGATGTTGGGATTTGCTAAAACCGCTTCGGAGAAGGTTGTTAAGGCTATACTCCAAGAGTCTCCTTCGATTCAGGTCGAGGATGCCGTGCGTCAGGCTTTGCGCAGGATGTAATCGGGTGAAAGATGGCTTTGCAGTCGAGTGTGGGGTATTCTTGGCGGCAGGAGAGTAGGGCTTTGAGACAGAAATATATCTTTGAAATTTGCCGAATAGATTATTTTGCTTAAATTTGCACAATTATAGCTATGTGGTTTATGTGGCGTAGAGTTATAAAGTGTTTGATGGCTGTCATTATGGTGGTGGTCGGCGTAGGATGTAATAACGAGGAGGATGCAGTTGATTCTCAGCGTCAAAACATCATACGTTTCCTTACATCTACCCATGAACCTCGCCTGATTTCGCAGTCGGAGGTAGAGAGTTCGTTGGAGTCGGATCCTCCGTTTTATGAGCGATTGGATTACAACGTCTATAGATATATTGCGACATATTATGATCAGGGACGTAGCTCTCGCAAAGAGATTAAGTGGGGCGATAAGGTGGAGCTTACATATGTAGGTTTTCGCTTTACAGGTTCTAAGTTTAATCTTGGGGATGTCTATTCAACCAACGATGAGTCGATTTTGGCACAGTTGGAGGAGGCGGGCCTGGATGGTCAGTATTGGGCAACTGAGCCATTGTCGATTGTTTTTGGACAGAGTAATATAATAAAAGGTGTAGAGACCTCGTTAAATGGTTGTCGCGAAGGTGATGTTGTAGAGGTTTATATGACCTACGAGGCAGCTTATGATAAAAATGTGGTGGGAATAATGCCTAAGGAGTCGGCCATCGCATGGATATATAGTATTGATAAAGTAAATTAAGAAACTCGCAGCGTGTAATGTGGGTATAAATTACAGAATATGAAGATTTTGAGTCGTATTTTTTGTGCTTTGATGATCTTTGTGGGCTTCTCTCTTGGCTCATGCGTTAAGTCTGATGACTTGACTTTTAGTGAGGTTGAGACTATCGCTCTTAAGGCGTGGATGGAGAAGAATCGCCCAGAGTTGTTAGATAACTACCAGCCTCAGGGAGGATATTATGTGGAGTTGTTAGACGAGGGCGTAGCAGATAGTTTGCCTTTGCGTCAGAGTAATGCTTGGGTGTGGTATGATATTACATGTCGAGATTTGGCTGGTAATATCGTATTGACTCGAAATTCAGAGTTGGCACGTATGCAGAGTTCATATACAGAGTACACTCACTATGCGCCATATTTCCTCTATTGTGGTGACGAGAACAGAACCATGATCGAGGGAACATATATGGCATTGCGTAATAAACTCAAGATCGGTGATAAGGAGTATTTGGTTCGTTATGGTACTAAGATGCGTCTCTATTTGCCATCTTCTATCGTGGGAGGCATATATTCAGACGGTGGTTATGAGGGTCAATACTCGTTGGATAATAACAAGCCTGTGATTGTAGATATGGAGGTTATGGGCCACGTTGTCAATCCTTTGGC
>JAFOZN010000078.1 GCA_017391185.1 Alistipes sp.
ATATACAAAACGAACCGTTTTACTCACTTCATATCCGTTACCTTTTGGCGAATATACGCCATCTTTTTTGTCGGAAAAAGTATTTGCGCACAATTATTTCACACATACTTCGTTGTAATTAAAAAGCCATGAGAGAGAGGGATAAATGATGAGACACTATTTTTTAATTTACACGATTATGCTACTTGTAGCATGTCGTAGCGATGTAGGTAATCAATTTATAATTGACGGACACATTGACGGAGCCGAAGAGGGCGAAATGATATGCTTATCTTTTCCTGTTAAGCATGGGGAGATATGGAAATGGCAACGCGATACGACTTATGTAAAAAATGGGAAATTTAGGTTTAGTGGTAATGTCAACAACCTTCGCTCAGCATCTCTTACATTCCAAAATATGGACTATGCGAATATCTACATAGAACCAAAAAAGATTACATTCAAGGCAAAGCGCAACGCTCTATACGATTACTCGTTACAAGGATTGTCTATCGACAAAGAGCTAACAGAGTATTACAACATATTTGGAGAGGTGGATGGCGATTTATGGGAAAAACACCACTTATTGCAATGTAAAAATGCAGAGTTGGTGGATGCCAACGATAATGGCACAGAGGATTGTGAAAGGTTAATGGAGGAATTTTATGCTCTTGTTACTGAACATCGCGCAATAAGTAATCGGTGGTCATCATTAGCCATTGAGTTTATACAGAAATATCCTCACTACGTAATCGCACCTTCGATTCTTGAGCAACTTGTGGCGCAAGGCTACGATGTTGCGTTAGGGAATAAGTATAATGGAACGATGGGCGAGCTACTATCCTTGCGCCAAACAATTACCCAATCGTGCGGAGGAGATGTTGGGACTAAGGTTTTGGACTTTGTGTTAGTCTCGGCTGATGGCGAAAAGATGAGGCTGTCTGATAAGTACGCCAATGGTTATGTCCTCCTTGATTTCTGGGCAAGTTGGTGTAGCCCCTGCATTGCCGAGATTCCCAAATTACAAGCCATACACGACAAGAGTGGAGATAAATTACAGATACTAAGTATCTCGATAGACGAAGATATAGAACAATGGCGAAAAGCCATTCAAAAGCACAATCTCACAGCTTGGTTGCAATTAATCATTGACAGACCTGTGGATGCTGATTCATATTACTTCAGCGAGCAAAGTGATGCAGCAATTGCTTATGGCGTAACCGAAATACCGTGTTTTGTTCTTGTCGATCCAAAAGGAATAATTATCGGGCGTTGGTCGCATCTAACAGATGATGCAATACATGAAATTTTAACAAAAAGCACCCCAAAAGCTTAAAAAACTTTTGGGGTTAATTCAAAGGTAAATACGTACCCGATAATATGGATTAGCATCTGCTACTTCTTATCAGTCTTAGAGATAGCATCGCGCATCTGGGTATCGGCCATAATATTCTTCATCTTATAGTAATCCATTATACCCAAATTACCATTGCGGAACGCCTCAGCCATTGCGAGTGGCACCTCAGCTTCTGCCAAAATCACCTTAGCGCGAGCATCCTGCGCCTTAGCCTTATTCTCCTGCTCCAACGCAACCGCCATAGCTCTACGCTCCTCGGCCTTAGCCTGAGCAATATTCTTATCAGCATCAGCCTGATCCATCTGCAACTGCGCACCGATATTCTTACCTACATCTATATCAGCAATATCAATAGAGAGAATCTCAAACGCAGTACCAGCATCCAAACCCTTCTCCAACACTACGCGCGAGATAGAATCGGGATTCTCCAATACTACCTTATGCGACACTGCTGATCCGATAGATGATACAATACCCTCACCGACACGAGCCAAAACTGTCTCCTCGCCAGCACCTCCGACCAACTGCTTGATATTGGCACGTACCGTAACACGAGCCTTAGCAATAAGCTGGATACCATCCTTAGCCACAGCAGCCACAGGAGGAGTATTGATAACCTTAGGATTTACAGACATCTGTACAGCCTCGAACACATCACGGCCTGCCAAATCGATAGCAGTAGCCATCTTGAAATCGAGATTGATATTTGCCTTCTGAGCCGAAACCAAAGCGTGAACCACATTTGTCACATTACCACCTGCCAAATAGTGAGCCTCCAACTCATTGGGATCGAGATTCAAGCCAGCTTTCGTACCCTCGATCATTGACGATACGATAACTGATGGTGGAACTCTACGCCAACGCATCAGGAATAGCTGCAACAGATTGATCTTCACACCCGACACCAAAGCCGAGAACCACAATCCCACAGGAATAAAATAGAAAATCAGCCAAATGGCTACAAGGCACAACACAGGCACCAAAATAAATATTACACTCTGCATCTCTTCCATAACTATATAAATTTTAAGGTTTTATTTACACTTTTTAACTATAACAGTAAAATTCTCGAAGCCCACGACCTCGACTTCCACACGTGGATCAACATATAAGTCCAAAGACTTAGC
>JAFOZN010000079.1 GCA_017391185.1 Alistipes sp.
GGAAAAATGTGTGGGTGGGTGCTGCGCTGACTGCGCTCTTCACTTCGCTTGAGATTGGTGCCAACCACCCTCAGATAAGTTACTACTTCCTGTTGGTGATGGTGGCAATGTGGCTTAGCGAGGCTTTCTATGCCCAGAGGCAGAAGCTCATGAAGGATTTTCTTAAACGTACGGCTATACTCGTGGCGGCGGGCGTTGTTGCGTTGGGATCGAATCTTTCGCCTTTGTGGTACACCATGCAACACTCCAAGGAGACTACTCGTGGTGGCTCGGAGCTTGTCGAGCGTGATGCAGAGAGTGGTCAGCAAGGTCTCGATATTGAATATGCCACTGCATGGAGCTATGGCCCTGTGGAGTCGATGAATATGTTTATCCCCGACCTGATGGGTGGAGCCTCTACCGATACCTTCTCGGAGGATGGTGCCGTAGCCGAGGAGCTCAAACAATATGGTCTGGAGGAGTGGGCGACATATCTGCCGCGCTATCATGGCGAGCAACCCTATACGGCTGGTCCTACATATCTGGGTGCTGCGGTTATTTTCTTGGCTGTTTTCGCCCTCTTTGTGGTGCCTCAGCGCCAGCGTTGGTGGATTGTGGGGGTGAGCATTTTGGCACTCTTTATGGCGTGGGGTTATCACATGATGTGGTTCTCTGAGCTGTTGTTTAAGTTCCTGCCAGGGTATGATAAGTTCCGTGCTGTATCGACTGCGTTGGTTGTTTTGCAGTGGAGCGTACCTCTGCTTGCTGCGTTGGGATTGGGTGAGGTTATCCAAGCAGAGGCAGATGAGAAACGTCTTCGCCGAGCCTTGAATTGGGCTTTGGGCTTGACTCTCGGCGTGCTAATCGTGGTGATAGTAGGTGGTCGCTCGTTGGGTGACTTCGGTATGCAGGAGGGTGGAGCGCAGATGAGTGAGCAGTTCCGTCAGTTGCTTTCCGAGGAGGATGGCGGTCAGAAATATATCAAGCAGGGCATGCACGAGCAGATGGGTTGGGCTGTGGCTTCGGCCATGGCGCAGGAGCGTGCCGATGCTATGCATGCCGATGCGTGGCGTTCTCTCTTGTTTGTGTTGTTGGCGGCAGGAGCTTTGGCAGGATATATCTATCGTAAGGTGATTCTCAAACCAGCACTCTTGTGTTCGGTGTTGGCTGTTGTGGTGTTGGCCGATTTGGTGGATGTGGATATGCGCTACCTCAATCACGATAGTTTTGTCTCGGCTCGCGAGGCTAAGATTCTGCCTACCGATGCCGATAAGGCTATTTTGCAGGATAAGGATTTGGGTTACAGGGTGCTGAATCTTACCGTTTCGCCATTCAACGATGCCACTACATCATATTTCCATCGCTCTGTGGGTGGTTATCATGGTGCAAAGCTGTCGCGCTATCAAGATATAATTGACCACTACCTTCAGAAGATGGATGAGGGTGTGTTGGATATGCTCAACGTGCGCTATATCATAGCAGGCTCCAAGGCCGAGGATGTCGTGCCACGAGAGAGTGCTTTGGGTGCTGCGTGGATGGTGCGAAATGTTGTGCGTGCTTCATCTGCTCAAGAGGAGATTTCGCTTCTCGGTCAGGTCAATAAGCGAGAGGTGGCCGTTATGAGCGAGGAGTTTTTGCCTGAGAAACTCAATTTTGGTGAGGGCACAATCTCCTTGGTGGAGTATCGCCCCAATTACCTAAAATATGAATATGAGGCTCAGGGCGATGCTTTGGCTCTCTTCTCTGAGATCTATACCCGCGAGGGCTGGAGCGCAAGGATTGATGGTGTGGAGGCACGACCTCTCAGAGCCGATTATATCCTCCGTGCGTTGGAGTTGCCTCAGGGTAAGCATACTGTGGAGTGGAGCTATCGTGCGCCACGCTGGAATCTTATAGAGGGTATCACATTGGCCTTCTCGCTGGTGATACTCGGCTCTTTGGTATTAATTTTAATCTACTATATACGCAATGCGCTCAGACAAAAGAATCAGGCGTAAGGTACGCCGCTCCTATATGGTATCTACGGTGAGTATCTCGCTGGTGCTCTTCCTGCTCGGCTCGGTGGGTTATATGCTCTCTGCGGCACTCTCTACGGCTCATACTCTGCGAGGAAGCATCACTCTCTCGGTGGAGTTAGATCAAGCGATGGAGCAAGGAGCCAAGGATGCTCTTGGGGAGAAGCTCTCTGAGATGGAGGGCGTCAGTGGTGTGGAGTATGTGAGCCGTCAGGAGAAGATCGAGGATGAGGATTTCCGCCGTATGTTCGCTTCTGAGATCGAGAGTATCTTGGCCGATAACCCTCTGCGCGATAGTTTTGAGGTGGGAATCACGACTGCCGATAAGCAAAAACGCGATGAGATGGTAGATCAGATTTCGGTGTTGGATGGTGTGGTATATGTGGCCTATCCAGCTTCGACCATCGAGCAGCTGCACTCGACCATCAACCGTATCACCATCATCCTTATAGCCTTTGGCGGTGCGTTGCTCATTATCTCGCTTATCTTGTTGAACAACACCATCCGTCTGGCGATATTCTCGCGCCGTTACCTGATCAATACGCTCAAGTTGGTGGGTGCTACCAAATGGTATATCATGCGTCCATTCCTCTCGACTGCGGCCAAGCAGGGCTTCTGGTCGGGTATCTTGGCGAGCCTGCTTTTTGGTGCGGCATTGGCGGGTTTGAGTGAGGCTATGCCTGAGATTATTTCGATGAGCGAGTTGATTAAGATCGGTATCATCGTAGGTGTGATGATTCTCGGCGGTTTGCTTATTTCAATACTCTTTACGACCTTTGCAGTCGGAAAGTTTGTCAATATGAAATCTAATAAGATATATCTCTACTAAGATGAAGTTAATAGATAATTTGCGTAAAAAGTTCTCCGAGGTGGAGGATCAGCACGACAAGGAGATGCCTCTGACGATGAAAAACTACCTGCTCATAGCCGTAGGTATGGTCGTAATTCTCATCGGCCTATTGCTCATGGCGGGCGGTGGTAGCGAGGATCCTACTCAGTTTAGCTACGAAATCTTCTCATGGCGCAGAATCACTCTTGCTCCGATCTTGATTGTGGGCGGTTTTGCCTTTGAGATCTATGCTTTGATGAAGCGTTTTTAAGTTCGGGATAAATAATAAAACAAGATAACCCATGTCAATAATTGAAGCAATCATCCTCGGTATTGTCCAAGGCCTTACCGAGTTTCTGCCTGTTTCGAGTAGTGGTCATCTCCAGATTTTCAAGGCCCTGATGGGTGTCGAGATCGAGGAGAATCTCGCATTCGATGTCACTCTCCACGCCGCTACTGTGCTCTCGACCATCGTGATTCTTTGGCCAGAGGTCAAGCGTCTGTTCGTGGGGTTGTTCTCTCGTCATTTCAACGAGGAGCAGGCCTATATTCTTAAGCTCATCCTCTCGATGGTGCCTATCGGTATTGTAGGTTTTGCCTTTAAGGATCAGCTTAATGCTATGTTGGAGTCACCTTATATTTTGACTTATGTGGGTGGTGCGCTCCTGCTTACTGCGGCGTTGCTCTCGTTTGCATACTACGCCAAGCCTCGCCAGAAGGAGACTATCTCCTATCGCGATGCCTTTATCATCGGTCTCAGCCAAGCGGTAGCTGCTATGCCAGGCCTTTCGCGCTCAGGCACTACCATCGCTACTGGTCTGTTGCTGGGTAATAAGAAGGAGTCTATGGCGCAGTTCTCGTTCCTGATGGTCTTGGCTCCTATCATGGGAGAGATGTTGCTCAACCTCGTGAAGGGAGAAGTTGTCTTCTCCTCTATCGGCTTTGTGCCTATGATGGCGGGCTTCCTCTCGGCATTCGTTGTGGGATGCTTGGCTTGTAAGTTTATGATTAATATCGTCAAGCGTGG
The DNA here is from genome assembly GCA_017391185.1 of Alistipes sp. GTDB lineage: Bacteria > Bacteroidota > Bacteroidia > Bacteroidales > Rikenellaceae > Alistipes. Next base: position 3,851 of record JAFOZN010000079.1, read on the forward strand.
TAAGCTCATCTGGTTTGCCGTATATTGCGCTTTGGCGGGTGTAGTTGCTATAATCTCTAATTTTGCATAGCAGATGGCGATGAATGAATCTTTGCGTGATGTAGTCTTCCCAGAGGGCTACATCGCTGTTATTGATAAGCCTTTGGAGTGGACCTCGACAGATGTGGTGCGCAAGATCAAATATCAGCTTATCAATCGTTTGGGTTATAAAAAGATTAAGATTGGCCATGCTGGTACGCTCGATCCTTTGGCTACGGGAGTTCTTCTGGTCTGCATAGGCAAGGCTACCAAGATGGTCGATGCCTTGCAAGCCGAGGAGAAGGAGTATGTGGCGGAGTTGGAGTTGGGAGCTACCACTCCAAGCTATGATATGGAGCATGAGATAGACCAACGCTATCCTACGGAGCATATCACCCGAGAGATGATAGAGCAGGCTCTTGCCGATCTTACGGGCGAGCGTCTGCAAGCGCCACCAATCTACTCGGCCAAGAAGGTTGAGGGTGTCAGAGCCTACGAATTTGCTCGCGTGGGTGAGCAGGTAGAGCTCAAGAAGGCTCTGATTAACATCTATGAGATGGAGATTCTGGAGTTTGAGATGCCTCGCCTCAAAATCAGAGTGCGTTGTAGCAAGGGCACTTACATCCGTTCGCTGGCTCATGAAATAGGTCAGGCTGTCGAGAGTGGAGCATACCTCAGATCGTTGCGCCGTACGCGAAGTGGCGGTTTTACGGTAGAAAATGCATACGAATTGCAGAATTTTTTAGAAAAGTTGCAAGAGTGTGAAACAAAATAGAGTTTTTTTCGTATAACTATTTGATATATGTCTGTTTTGGACAAATTCACACTTGATCCTATAGGTTAAAATTATGAAATTATCTCAGTACGGATATGAATTCTCGGCCGATATGTTGGCCAAGTATCCCACCGACAATCGAGACGACTCTCGATTGATGGTTCTGAATCGTGCCGATGGCACTATCGAGCATCGCACCTTCAAAGATATTATCGACTACTTCGATGAGAAGGATCTCTTTGTTTTCAACGACACCAAGGTTTTCCCTGCACGCCTTCGCGGTAATAAGGAGAAGACAGGTGCCGAGATCGAGATCTTCCTCTTGCGTGAGCTTAATCAGGAGCTCCGTTTGTGGGATGTGTTGGTAGATCCAGCGCGTAAGATTCGTATCGGCAATAAACTCTATTTTGGTGATGACGATATGATGGGTGCCGAGGTTATCGACAATACCACCTCGCGTGGCCGTACGTTGAGATTCCTCTATGACGGTAGCTATGAGGAGTTTAAGCAGGCTCTTTATAGCTTGGGCGAGACTCCACTCCCACGTTGGGTGCGTGAGCAGGTTGAGCCAGAGGATAGTGAGCGTTACCAGACCATCTTCGCCAAGAACGAGGGTGCTGTTGCAGCTCCTACGGCAGGTCTTCACTTCTCGAAGCATCTTTTGAAGCGTATGGAGATTCGTGGTATCGAGTCGGCCTTCATCACTCTGCATGCAGGTTTGGGTAACTTCCGTACCGTAGATGTTGAGGATCTCTCGAAGCATAAGATGGATTCTGAGCAGTACTGCGTCAGCGCAGAGGCTTCGGAGCATGTGAATCAGACCAAGCGCGATGGCCATAAGGTGGTGGCAATCGGTACTACCGTTATGCGTACTTTGGAGACTGCGGTCTCTACAGGCGGTATGATTACGCCTCAGGAGGGCTGGACCAATAAGTTCATCTTCTGTCCATACGATTTCACTGTGGCTAACGCTATGGTTTCCAACTTCCAGCTACCATACTCTACACAGCTCATGATGGTGGCGGCTTTCGGTGGTTATGATTTGGTCATGAATGCCTATAAGATTGCCAAGGAGGAGGGTTATCGTTTCGGAACATATGGCGATGCGATGCTGATTCTTTAGAAATTTTTTATTATCTTTGCACATTAATAAACCCAAATAAGTCATGGCTTCACGCAAAATACTTTACGTTTGTCAGGAGATTATGCCATATCTTCCCGAGACCGAGCTTTCGAGCTTGAGTCGTCATTTGGTGCAGGCGATGCAGGAGCGAGGTAACGAGATCCGCACCTTCATGCCTCGATATGGCTGTATAAACGAAAGACGCAATCAGTTGCATGAAGTAATCCGTCTGTCGGGAATGAACCTTATCATTGACGACAACGACCACCAGCTCATCATCAAGGTGGCTTCTATTCCTTCAGCTCGTATTCAGATCTATTTCATCGACAATGATGATTACTTCTCTCGTAAGGCTACCTTTACCGATGAGTCGGGTGAGGAGTTTGCCGATAACGATGAGCGCGCAATCTTCTTTGCTCGAGGTGTTCTGGAGACTGTCAAGAAGCTCAATTGGTCACCATCGATTGTTCATTGTATGGGTTGGATGTCGGCTGTTATGCCTATCTACCTGAAGCAGATTTTCCACGATGAGCCTCTCTTCAAGGATGTCAAGGTGGTGGTGTCGCTTGCCGATGATAAGTTTGTAAAGCCGCTGGATGCGGGATTTAGTCAGAGAGTGATCAACGAGGGTGCCGATGAGGCAAAACTCTCAGAATTGACACTCCCTTCATACGAAAACCTCTATCGCTTCGTTATAGATTATGCCGATGGTATTGTGGTATCTTCGGCTAATGCGGATGAGTCCCTTATAGAGTATGCTCGCCAGAGTGGTAAGCCTATGCTTGAGTGGGAGGATCCACAGAGTGCAGAGTGTTTTGATAATTATAACCGTTTCTATGAAAATCTTTAATCGCGGAGTGAGATATATAGCTGTTCTTACAGCGCTATTTGTGGCAGTTTTGAGTGGTTGTACTACTGTTGCAGACTACTCTATGGGAGAGGAGTTTGCACCGGGTCATCAGCAGATGGTCATGCGCCACAGAAGTTACAAGGGTGGTATGTTGAAGGAGACCGATGTGGCCGATACGCCATGTAAGGTCTTTGAGTCGCGCCTGTTTAAGACCGATACCGTAAATTCAGGCTTTTTGAATCGTCTCTACTTGGGTGTGCAGCATAATGAGCGATTTGGTACACGTAAGTTGGCCTTTGTGAGTCAGTATCTTTTCGATACTCCTGTTCACGATTCGATTGGTTTTGGCTATCGCCCTGTTTTTGATTCGGCAGTCTTTTTGCTTTCGGTGGATACCATCGTTGGTGATACCATGAAGCCTGTGAAGTTTAATGTCTATGCTTTGGAGAAGGATCTTTTCCACAATCACGAAGACTCTACCTTCTATGTAAACTATGATCCACGCCAGAGTGGTCACATCTCGGAGGGTGCCGAGCCTATCTTTACATTCCAGTTCCCTGACCATGCCAATGGTGTATATACAACCTCTACTCAGGTGCGTATGCAGGAGACTTCGGCTACCAAGGACTTCATTGACCTTATCTTCTGCCGTAAGAAGCTCGACAGCAATGGCCTTGCCAACTATCAGGTAGAGAATTATCAGTCGGATTCGGCTTTTGTTACCAATTTCAAGGGTATCTATGTCGAGCCAGCATACGATAAACCAGAGCAGGGTGATGGTGTAGCCTTCTCTATACAACCATCCGAGACTGGTTTCCAGCTCTTTGGCCGTACTCGTAACTCAGGCCATGATGCCGATTTGTTGGCCGATACCATCTCTATTGGCTACATCTGCTACGATGCTCAGGCGGTGGATGATTATGGTAACAACCGTGCGCAGTCTGTTAAGTTTGACTTCTCGAATAGCGATTTGGCCTCTATGACGATGTTGGAGACCGAGAAGAATCGCCCAGAGGTTGAGTTGGGTTATGTGTCGGGTTGCGGTGGTGTGATGACCGAGCTTAACTTTACCGATGAGTTCCTCAATTCGCTCTCTACGGTTTGTGGTGATGGCGAGTATATTGCAGTGGCGGTGAATCAGGCCTCTTTGAAGTTCTATATCGAGGATGCCGACTATGACTACACCAAGCTCGATCCGCTTGCTATGGCCGATAAGTTGGATACTTCGATCTCGCGTCTGGGATTGTATTACAATTACAAGCGACTAAGCCCTATCATTGACTACCTCTACAACCAAGAGGAGAATGGTATGACCTACTATAACGGATATATGAATCGCTCGTTGGCTTGCTACAATATGAACATCTCGTCATATATGCAGGAGTTGATAAATAATGTCCTTAAGTTGGAGAGAGAGGCAGACGGAAGCCTCGACTTCTCGAAGTTGAGCGTTCCGCGTAAGCTCTATCTTGCGCCTGGAGCCAACGACAGATTCACCCTTAATCATAGTATCATACAGGGTGGAGATGCCGAGCAGAACAAAGCCAGCATCTCGATAGATATAACATACACGTTGATCAAATAGTTAAGTGAAATACGACAAACCTAACTCTGCGGAGCTTAGGTTTGTTCGGTTAAGATATATATTGGAAATGCAAGAAAATTTAGTCATCGTAGAGTCCCCTGCCAAGGCTAAAACCATAGAAAAATTTTTGGGTAAGGGCTACGTTGTTAAGTCAAGTTTCGGACATATCCGCGACCTTTCGAAGAAGGGTTTGGGCGTGAAGATTGATGAGAGTTTCATGCCCGATTATGAGGTTCTGCCCGATAAGCGTAAGGTTGTAGAAGATCTCTCCAAATTGGCCGAGCAGGCTCAGACCGTGTGGTTGGCATCCGATGAGGACCGCGAGGGAGAGGCTATCGCATGGCACTTGGCCGAGGTGTTGGAGTTGCCTGTGGATAAGACCAAACGTATTGTCTTTCATGAGATTACCAAAAACGCCATACTCCACGCCATTGAGAATCCTCGTACCATAGATATGAACTTGGTCGATGCCCAGCAGGCACGCCGTGTGTTGGATCGTATCGTGGGATTTGAGCTCTCGCCCGTGTTGTGGAAGAAGGTTAAGCCAGCTCTCTCGGCAGGACGTGTGCAGTCTGTTGCGGTACGCCTGATCGTGGAGCGAGAGCGAGAGATTATCGCATTCCAATCTACTCCATACTTCCGCGTTGTGGCGCAGTTCTACCCTGCAGCAGACGAGTCGAAGACTATCTTCAAGGCTGAGCTTAATCGCCGCTTCGAGACCAAAGAGGAGGCTGAGGCATTTTTACACAACGCAGTAGGCGCATCATTTAGCGTCTCTAAGGCAGAGGAGAAACCTATGAAGCGTTACCCTGCGGCACCATTTACTACCTCTACTTTGCAGCAGGAGGCGGGCCGTAAGTTGGGTATGTCTGTGGCGCAGACTATGTCCGTGGCGCAGCACCTCTACGAGCAGGGACTTATCACCTATATGCGTACCGACTCGGTGAATCTCTCGGCACAGGCTATTGCTCAGTGTAAGCAGGAGATCAGCAAGCATTTTGGTGAGAAGTACTCTTCGGCTCATAACTACAAGACCAAGACCAAGGGCGCACAGGAGGCTCACGAGGCTATCCGCCCATCATATATCGACCGTGTGGAGATTGACGGTACAGCGGCAGAGAAGCGTCTCTATGACCTTATATGGAAGCGTACGGTAGCTTCGCAGATGGTTGCTGCCGAGGTGGATCGTACTACTGTAGTGATCGACATGAACGGCTCAGAGAGTCAGTTTGTTGCCAGCGGCGAGGTTGTGCGTTTCGATGGTTTCTTGCGCTTGTACTCGGAGTCTGTGGATGAGGATCAGCTCAAGGACTCATCTGAGGAGGCGTTGCTACCTAAGATGCAGGTTGGCGATAGTGTCATCTCTACTCAGATCGTAGCTACCGAGCGATTCACAACTGCACCTCCACGCTATAACGAGGCTTCGCTCGTCAAGCGTCTTGAGGAGCTTGGTATCGGCCGCCCATCTACATACGCACCGACTATCACCACTATCATCAATCGTGGTTATGTTGTGAAGCAAAATCGTGATGCCCAGAAGCGTCAATATACAGCACTCACACTCTCCTCTGCGGGCAAGATCAGCGAGAAGCGTCTCTCGGAGAGCTTCGGTAAGGAGAAGAATCGCCTTGCACCGACCGATATAGGTATGGTCGTGAACGACTACTTGGAGCGTCAGTTTGTGGATATCATGGATTATAACTTTACGGCCAGCGTGGAGAAGGAGTTTGACCATGTAGCCAATGGCGAGCTCACATGGCGTGAGATGATTACACGCTTCTACTCTCCATTCCATGTTCAGGTTGAGAAGGCGTTGGAGACTCAGACCGATAAGGATTCTCAGAGCCGCGTCTTGGGAGTTGATCCTCAGAGTGGCCGCGAGGTTAAGGCTCGTATCGGACGCTATGGCCCTATGGTCGAGATCGCAGCGGCTCAAGAGGGCGGTAAAGCTCAGTTCGCATCGCTCAAGAAGGGACAGCTCATCGAGTCAATCACTCTGGAGGAGGCTTTGGAACTCTTCAGCCTGCCACGCAATTTGGGTAAGTACGAGGGATATGACCTGATGGTCGGCATCGGACGTTTTGGTCCTTATGTACGCTACGGCAACTCGTTTGCTTCGCTTACTAAGAATGATGATCCATATACAATCCAGTATGAGCGTGCCGTAGAGCTTATCGCCGAGCAGCAGGCTCAGGCAGCTGCTGCTGCAGCACCTCTCAAGAGCTTCGAGGAGGATAAGAATATGGTCATCAAGAATGGTCGTTATGGAGCCTACATCGCCTATAAGGGTAAGAACTACCGCTTGCCTAATGGCCGCAAAGTGGAGGATCTAAATTATGAGGATTGCAAGCAGATTGTCGAGACTCAGAAGAAGAGCAAGAAGTAGAAAAATTTAAACCTAAAATAGAATAATTATGAAGAAGTTTTTGCTTTTGGCAGCCGTATTGTTCGGCATGGCGGTAGCTGTTTCTGCACAGGAGGGCTACAAGTTTACAGACAAGAAGGTCATCAAGACTGTACCTATCACCAACCAGTATCGTAGTGGTACTTGCTGGTGCTTCTCTACTCTCTCGTTTATCGAGGAGGATATCATTGCTTTCGGTGGCGAGGAGATGACACTTTCACAGATGTGGATCGTGCGTCACGCTTACTTTGATAAGGCTATCAAGTATGTTCGTTTGCACGGTAACCTTAACTTCGCTGTTGGTGGTGCTGCACACGATGTTACTAAGATGATCGAGAAGTATGGTATCGTACCATTGGAGGCATACCCAGGTTATAACTATGGTACTAAGATGCCTGAGTTCGGTGAGATTGACGCAGTTTTGAAGGCTTATGTTGAGTCTATTATCAAGAACGAGAATGGTAAGCTCACAACAGCTTGGATCAACGGTTTGAACGGTATTCTCGATGCATACTTCGGTGTTCGTCCAGAGAAGTTCACTTACAAGGGTAAGGAGTACACTCCAAAGTCATTCGCTGAGTCTTTGCCAGTAAAGATGTCTGACTATGTTGAGTTCACTTCATTTACTCACCACCCATTCTACTCAAAGTTCGCTCTTGAGGTGCCAGATAACTGGATGTGGGATGAGATGTACAACGTGCCTATGGCAGAGATGATGCAGATCGTAGATGCTACTTTGGAGGCAGGTCACCCAGTAGCTTGGGGTACTGACGTGAGCGAGAAGGGCTTCGTTGGTAGCAAGGCTATCGGTATCATTCCTGAGGCTGCAGAGAAGAATATGGTAGGTTCTGACGCTGAGCGTTGGGGCAAGCTTTCAGCTTCTGAGAAGGAGGCTGAGATCTACAGCATGAAGGAGCCTGTTAAGGAGAAGACTATCACACAGGAGATGCGTCAGGAGGCTTACGACAACTACCAGACTACAGATGACCACGGTATGGTTATCGTAGGTACTGCCGTAGATCAGAAGGGTAACCCATTCTACCGCGTTCAGAACTCTTGGGGTGACGGTTCACCATACAAGGGCTTCTACTACTTCTCTCGTCCATTCGTAGAGTACAAGACTTTGGACATCATGGTTCACAAGACTATGGTACCAAAGGATATCATGAAGAAGATTGGTCTTAAGTAATCATTGCTTAGGATTCCCTGATTCAGACTTTTTAAGTATTAAGTCAATAACTCCCCATCGGGGAGCACAAAGCCCGCCAGAAATGGCGGGCTTTGTTGTTTTAAGCTTATTTTGCCAATACTGATCGTAAAGCAGATCATCCTTGCCAACAAACACAAAAAAGGAGTCCCGAAAGACTCCTTTGATTAAGTATTCTTAATGTATCACTACTCCCACTCGATTGTTGCTGATGGCTTTGGTGACATATCGTAGCATACGCGGTTTACGGTTGGCACCTCATCCAAGATACGCTTGGTGATCTTGTCGAGGATCTCCCAATCGATATGCTCGATAGTTGCTGTCATCGCATCGATAGTATTCACGGCGCGAATAATCACAGGCCAATCGTATGAACGAGCGTTGTTACGTACACCTACCGACTTGAAATCAGGCACAACTGTAAAATACTGCCATATCTTCTTGTCCAAACCAGCCTTAGCAAACTCCTCGCGAAGGATAGCGTCACTTTCGCGAACAGCCTCCAAACGATCACGAGTGATAGCGCCCAAGCAACGTACACCCAAACCTGGACCTGGGAATGGCTGACGGTAAACCATCTCATAAGGCAAGCCAAGCTCTACACCGCATGCACGCACCTCATCCTTGAAGAGCTGCTTGAGTGGCTCAACCAAACCAAACTGCATATCCTCAGGCAGACCACCTACGTTGTGGTGTGACTTAACCATCTTTGCTGTCTTAGTACCGCTCTCCACGATATCTGGATAGATAGTACCCTGACCGAGGAAGTCGATACCATCCAACTTGCGAGCCTCCTCCTCAAATACGCGGATAAACTCACCGCCGATGATCTTACGCTTCTGCTCTGGATCCTCTACGCCCTCCAACTTTGTGAGGAAACGATCTGTAGCATCTACATAGATAAGGTTGGCGCAAAGCTGGTTGCGGAATACCTCCACCACGTTCTCAGACTCGCCCTTACGCATCAAGCCGTGGTTAACGTGTACGCATACCAAATTCTCGCCGATAGCCTTCAACAAGAGTGCTGCTACTACCGATGAGTCAACACCACCTGAAAGAGCCAACAACACCTTCTTATCACCCACCTGCTGGCGCACAAGCTCCACCTGATCGGCAACGAAGTTCTTCATGTTCCAGTTAGCCTCAGCCTTGCAAGTCTCGAATACGAATGAGCGAAGAGCCTCCTTGATAGCCTCCTCGTCATCCTTAAACTGCTCAAGCTTCACTTCGCACTGAGCCTTAGCGTGACCAGCTGCAATCACAGGATAACCTGCCTCATAGATCTCTGGCAAAACATCGATCTCCACGCCATCAATCACATTGTTGGGACCACCGTTGATGATCACACCCTTCACATTAGGCAATGCCTTCAACTCTGCGGCAGTGATGTCGTGTGGGTAGATCTCTGAATAGACACCCAACGCACGGATCGCACGAGCAACAACAGTGTTCTCGTGACTGCCCAAATCCAAGATAACAATCATATCCTGTTTCATTGTCTTGTATAATTTTTTGATTCTTAACTATTCTTTTTTATTTCAATTCTGCAGGCATCTCCAATTTCTTGAACACCCAGTTTGTCAGTTTATCAATACTATATTGCCACAATTCGCCAGTGTGAATATTCAGCAAAAAGCAGTCGTTCGTATTGTCCATATATAGCTGGAAGTTTATCTTGTCAGCTTCCACTGCTACAAGTTTCTCTACGGACACC
>JAFOZN010000080.1 GCA_017391185.1 Alistipes sp.
AGGCTATACCGCTTGGGATTATAAAGGTAGCTTCGGCATAATACGAAACGGCAAAACGCAACACGAAATGATAAAAGCCCTGACGGGCAAGTAGAAAAACAAAGGCTTGGTCTCAAACATTATCTGACCAAGCCTTTTGTTGTAATTATTAGTAATCGCTCTATACAGTCGCCTTTGACTCAACCTCGACATTGGCATCGGCCTTTTTGATCAAGCCTTGAAGCACCGCACCAGGGCCGAGCTCCACGAATGAATCTACACCATCGGCAAGCATATTACGCATAATCTGAGTCCAACGCACAGGGGCTGTAAGCTGCGCTATCAAATTTTGCTTAATTAGCTCTGGATCACTCTGAGGCAGAGCATCTACATTTTGGTATATTGGACACTTAGGTGTATGGAACTCTACCTCGGCGATAGCCTGCTCCAACTCTTCGCGAGCAGCCTCCATAAGAGGAGAGTGGAACGCTCCACCCACAGGCAAACGCAACGCACGGCGAGCACCTGCAGCCTTGAGTTTCTCGCAAGCTGTATCCACAGCCTCTGAAGCTCCCGAAATCACCAACTGCCCTGGGCAGTTATAGTTGGCAGCAACCACCACGCCATCTATCTGGTCACAAACCTGCTCCACAACCTCATCCTCCAAAGCAAGGATAGCAGCCATAGCACCAGGCTGAGCCTCACAACACTTCTGCATCGCCATAGCTCGCTTAGATACCAAACGCAGACCATCCTCAAAAGACAAAGCTCCAGCAACAACCAATGCCGAAAACTCACCCAACGAGTGACCAGCCACAGCCTGAGGCTCTACGCCCAAGACCTCGGCCAAAATCACCGAATGAAGGAATACCGCAGGCTGAGTAACTTTAGTCTGCTTGAGCTCATCGGCACTACCCTCGAACATTATGTCGGTGATAGGGAAGCCGAGAATCTCGTTTGCCTTATCAAAAAGAGCCTTCGCACGCTCATTATTTTCATACAAGTCTTTTCCCATTCCAGTGAATTGGGATCCCTGACCAGGGAAAACATATGCTTTTTTCATAATTCTCTTAAATTTAGAGTCCGCGACCTACTCTGTTTATTTCTCAGGGGCAAAGGTATCACCATTACGGCAATTTTCCAAAACTCTGCTAAACGTAAATTTCACCATTTATACATAAATATGGTACAAATAGGTGACTCCCCATCATTGTATCATATCGTGGTGATATATTTTTCTCACGATATATAAATATTTCAGCTCCACAGAGCGAGCCATCTATTTTTTACAAAATTTGTTAAAATAATTTAAAAATTTATTGACTTTTTAATTTAATTTAGTTATTTTTGCAGAAACACAGACTATAAACTTTAAATAATACAATTTATACTATGTCATCGCTTGCACAATTTTTTAACATCGAGCCAGACAAGAACCTAAAGGGTATAACTCACAAAAACAACGTCATCAAACGCAATATAATAGCCTATATGGCTGTAAATGGCGAATGTACGCTATCGGAGCTGACCAAAGAGTTGCATATCAGCGTACCAACTATCACCAAATTGGTACAGGAACTTATCGATGACAACATCGTCAACGACTTGGGTAAGGTCGAGACTCCGGGCGGAAGACGACCAAACGTATTCGGCTTGGCCAACTCGGCAATCTACTTTGCGGGAGTCAATATCGCTCGTGATAACATGACTTTTGTCATCACAGACCTTCAGAATAATATTATCAAGGAGGTTATCGACTCATCATTCGAGTTGCAGAATCGCCCTCAATGTTTAGAAAAGATATGCTCCAACATCGAGAACTTCATCAATGACTGTGGTATTGACAGAGGTAAGATTCTTGGCTTGGGCGTATCTATCGTAGGTAGAGTAAATCCAGAGGCGGGACGTAGCTACGCATACTTCACATCAAGCGATGAGTCACTACGTGATATTATCCAAGAGAGAGTCGGCATACGCGTATTGCTCGAAAATGACACACGCGCAAGATGCTATGCCGAATATAATTGTGGTAAATCCAAGGGCGAGAGCGATGTGATCTACCTCCACTTGGGACGTGGTGTGGCTATCGGTATTGTGATTGATGGTAAGTTGTATTATGGTAAGAATGGTTTTGCGGGCGAGTTTGGTCACATCCCATTCTTCGACAACGAGAAGATTTGCGCCTGCGGAAAGAAGGGTTGTTTGGAGACCGAGGTTTCGGGTATCGCTATCGAGGAGAAGCTCATCACACTCATAAAGAGTGGCGTAAATACCATCTTGCGTGAGAAGTATGATCGCGGTGAGCAGATTCACATCAACGATATCATCGCTGCCGCACAGAACGATGACAACCTCTCTATCGAGCTAATCGAGGAGGTCGGTGAGAAGTTGGGTAAGGCCGTAGCGTTCCTCATTAACACCTTCAACCCTGAGACAGTGATTGTGGGTGGTAATTTGGCTGTGGCAGGCGATTATATCATGCTTCCACTCAAATCTTCGACCAACAAATATTCGCTCAACTTGGTATATAAGGACACCAAGTTCCGTCAGTCGAAGATGACCGAAAATGCCAACGCTTGGGGTGTAGCGATGCTTATCCACAACAAGATCATTGGTTTGTAAACCTCTTCGAGAATGAATATCGAAGCTACTATATGTCGTCTCCGCGCCCTTGAGCCTGAGGATTTAGAGCTCATGTATGGATGGGAGAACGATATGCAGATATGGCGAGTAAGCGGGACTGTTGCCCCGTTTTCTCGCCATGTACTTTCGCGCCTTATAGAGGAGCAGCAATTCGACATCTACGCTACACGTCAGATGCGTCTGGTCATCGAGCATGATGGGCAAGCTGTAGGGGCAGTAGATCTTTTCGAGTTCGATCCACACAACAGACGTGCAGGAGTGGGGATAATTGTCGATTCTCAACATCGAGCTCAAGGTTTGGGCCATGATGCACTCAAGGCCTTGGAGCAATATGCTCGACAAACTCTTCACCTGCATCAATTATGGTGTTCGATAACTGTAGATAACGAGGCAAGCCTAAAACTTTTCCGCAAGGCGGGATATGTGGAATGTGGCCTCCGCCGAGAGTGGATCCTTACATCAGATGGGGCGTTGGATGAGATTCTGATGCAGAAGATATTATAGCCAAGTTCTTGGGCAATTCAAAATTCAAGATTGGGGCTTACGCGCGGTAATTTTTCCTCTTTCCTCTTTCCTTTTTCAACTTTCATCTCTTATAAAACACCCGTTAGGGGTGCGTCATTCCAGCAAAGTCGTAAGGCTGAGGAAAGGTCTCTAAAGACAAATTTGAGTGTAGAGATGCCAATCGGCACTCGCCTTCGCTCGACTGTGGCATGACGAGAAACAACTCTTCCTTCTCTTATCCTATCCACGAAACTCCCCCGCTATCACATCATCGAAAAAATATTTTTTACGAAACCCGATAATTTTTCGACTCCAAAATTTGGTTTATAAAATAAACTACTTTATATTTGCGTCATCAGAAGGACAAAGCTCCATCTAATGGAGCCGACACCTCTCTTAACAAATTACAATTTTATAAACTTATTAAACACTCAACACTATGCAAGAAAACAAATTAACCGAGGCTCAGAGTTTAGAACTCATCACCTCAATGATCAACGACTCACGCACACGCTTGGCTCGCAATTCGGGGACTCCATTTCTGATTTGGGGTTATACAACGGTCATCGTATCACTACTTGTCTATTTTATGACTTCTTACAAGCTACAAAACGCAGCACCCCATGAGTGGTATGTACCAGCATGGCTGTGGCTCGCAATCCCCATTGTAGGTTGGATCGGCATGCTAATTTTTGGCAAGCACAAGCAACAGGGAGCGCAAAATCTGATCGATCGCGTAATATCGATCATTTGGACAGTGTTAGGCATTTCATTCCTTTGGATTATGGTTGTAGGTGTTTTTTACCACATACCGATCTTATTCCTCACAATCATAATGTGTGGAATTGGCACCACAATGACAGGATACATCATCCGCAACAAGGCGACCAAGATATGTGGTATCGTAGCCATGGTCTCTTCTATACTATTCCCAATTAGTCGTTGGTTGATGGTACGTTTTATTGAATTACACGACAACATAACTCGCGCAGAGTGGATAAATTGCGAAACACTTCTTTTTGCTGCAATTTTCCTATTTATGATGGTGATTCCAGGACATATTCTTAACAAAAAGTACAATAAATAGAATGTTCAAAGAGCTAAATCCGCTGCTACACTCAGAGCTAAGATTGGCCATAATGTCAATCCTACTGAGTGTCGAGAGTGCAGATTTTGTCTATCTCAAGGAGCAGACTCACGCGACAGC
>JAFOZN010000081.1 GCA_017391185.1 Alistipes sp.
ACTTTTCTTCATCGCTGGAATCTTTTGGGGTGCCTGCATGTCGGATAATTGCAACGTGGCATGGGGCGCACTCCTCGGTTTGATGGTCTCTACGGCTACGGGCTATTTGCTCTCTTTGCCTGAGAAGGATGGCCACGAGGGTTTGTGGGGTTTCAACGGCATCTTAGTCGGTTGCGCATTCCCCACATTCATGGGAAATACGATCTGGATGTGGATCGCATTGGCATTCTGTGCCGCGATGACCACTTGGGTACGTAGCGCTCTGAACAATATGATGCGCACCTATAAGGTCAACTCCTTTACCTTCCCGTTTGTACTTTCGACATGGATCTTCCTTTTGGCAGCGCACCTTATGCCTGCATTGGATCTGAGCAATATCTCCGCCCCTGAGCTACCATCACATATCGCTTCGGGCGGGTATCTCTATTTCCACGATCTTGTGCAATATATTCTTCGTGGCATATCGCAAGTATTCCTCATCGACTCATGGGTTACGGGCATGTTGTTCCTCATAGGCTTGGCTCTGGCCTCATCGTGGGCTGCTCTTTGGGCCATAGTAGGCTCTGCTTTGTCGATATTCACAGCTGCGGCACTCGGCGCTTCGGCTGAGCATATATCTCACGGCCTCTACTCCTTCAGCGCAGTCCTGACCGCTATAGCCATAGCCACGGTTTTCTATAAACCATCGTTAAGATCGGCTATCTGGGCTCTGTTAGGAATCATTGCGACAGTCATCGTGCAGGCGGCTATGAATGTGATGATGATGCCTGTGGGGATAGTCACTCTCACCGCACCATTTTGTATCACCACGTGGCTATTTCTGATGCCTCTGCTTAAACTCGACAAGGAAGAGCCTGACCACTCAGATTGGCATGGCAAGGGCTCAAAAGCAAGAGTTCAGAAGCCTTAGTTGGAGTTGTGTGCAAGAGCTTTAATTAACCTCTAAAACCCTATAAACCATGCATATGTCAGATGCTTTAGTGTCGGCACCCATAGCCTTGGGTGCCGATGCGATAGCGGCAACTCTGTTGGCCATATCTATCAGAAAAATATACCGTCAAGAGCGACTCTCCATCCCGCTGATGGGAGTCTTGGGCGCATTTGTCTTTGCCGCACAGATGATAAACTTCGCAATCCCCGGCACAGGCTCCAGCGGCCATATCATCGGAGGCATACTCCTAAGTTCGATGTTGGGTGCGTGGGGCGGATTCTTCACCCTATGCTCGGTCATCGTCCTGCAATGTCTGCTCTTTGCCGATGGGGGACTGCTCGCCTTGGGATGCAACGCCCTCAATATGGCTGCCTTCTCGTGTTTGGTAGCCTACCCACTCATATTTAAACCCCTCTATCGGGCCGATTGCTCCACCCTAAAGCTATTCTCGGCCTCAATTTTAGCCAACATAGCAGCCTTCTTGATGGGAGCCATAGCTGTCACCTTGGAGACTACCTTGTCGGGAGTCTCGGCTCTGCCTTTGGGGCGTATGTTGTTATTTATGTTACCGATACATTTCGTTATCGGCATCTGCGAGGGTGTGGCTACGGCGCTGGTGATACTCTTTGTGCGCAGACGCGATCCCGAACTCTTTCTTCACGACCAAAGGCAATCCTCTCCCCGCCGAACCATCGAAGCCTTTGCCATAGCGGCATTCATCATCGCCGCCTCGTTTACCCTCGTGGCATCTTCGGCACCCGATGGCTTGGAGTGGTCTATCGAGAATGTTTTGCAAGGAGAACTGCCCTCTCCCACAAGCGAGTTACACACTTCGGCAGAGCTAATACTCCAAAAAACAGCCATCATCCCCGACTACAACACCTTCCTGGCGGGCATTATCGGGTGCGCCATATTGATATTTGCCACTTGGCTAATCTCGCTACTGAGCAAACGCGTAAGAGGAGATGAGTCGCAGTCTTGACAAGATACTCTTTGAACTTGAGCAGGTGGCTCAGGGCCATTCTTCGGGCCTCGCCTCAACCATAGACCCCAGAGCAAGGACTCTTGTCGCAATAATTTTCCTCTTTGGGTTACTATCCATATCGCTCAACGACATTGGTCGCATAGCGATATGGGCTTTGCCACTCATATTCCTCGCCCTCCTCTGCCGCGTAAATTACCTCTCGCTCTTGAGTCGCTCGCTCATAGTTTTGCCTTTTGTGGCATTGATAGGACTATTTGACATACTCCATGAAAGAGAGGTCGTGGCCACACTTCTCGGAATAAGAATCACCCAAGGGTGGATCATGGCTCTGGCGATAATGCTCAGGGCGATAATCTCGGTGCAGGCCATCCTGCTGCTGATACTCTCAACGGGCATCAACCCCATCTGCCGAGCCTTGCAAGGTTTGGGACTCCCTTCACTTTTTGTATTACAGTTGATGATGGTCTATCGCTTTTTGATAATCATGATCCGCCAACTACAAGAGCTAATGCGTGCCGCAGATTCGCGTAGCGCCGCCAAAAGCCACTACCCACTCAGCTTATGGGCGCATCTGGTGGGTGAATTGCTGCTACGTGCCGTAGGCCGAGCCAAAGTGATAAATCAAGCCATGAAGGCACGTCTGTGGGATGGGCGAGTGCCGATATTTAACGATAAGAGCTGTTGGCGATGGCGCGAAACGATATTTATGATACTCAGCATAACGGGAATTGCTCTGATGAGATATATAAACCTAAAATAACCACCCCCACAAAGATGCATCACTCATTAGAATTCAAGGATCTCTACTATCGCTACCCCAATGGTCAGGAGGCTCTGCGAGGTATAAATCTCAAAATCACGCATGGCGAGCACGTCGCCCTGATAGGAGCCAACGGAGCAGGAAAATCGACTCTGCAACTGCTGACCAACGGGCTACTCATGCCATCTTCGGGAGAGGTGATTGTGGGTGGGGTAAAGTTACAGCCCTCCACACTAAGGCTCATACGTCAGAGCGTAGGTCTGGTATTCCAAGATGCCGACAATCAGCTATTTATGTCAACCGTAGAGGAGGATGTGGCCTTTGGCCCACGGAATCTTGGGCTAAGCGAGGAGGAGGTATCTGGGCGAGTGATAGATGCTCTGAGAGAGGTGGGAGCCGAGCATCTGCTATCGAAATCGCCTACGCAACTCTCTGGAGGCGAGAAGAGGCGCATAGCCATAGCCACCACGCTGAGCATGACTCCCTCGATACTTGTCATGGATGAGCCGACAGCCAATCTCGACCCCAAGTCGCGCCGACAACTCATCACCCTGCTCAGAGGCTTCGACCACACATTGCTCTTGGCTACGCACGACATGGATTTGGCAGCGGAGCTGTGTCGGCGCATAGTGATCCTCAGCCAAGGTGAGATTATGGCAGACGGCTCGGCTGAGGAGATATTCCTTAACAAAGAGTTGCTCGAATCCTGCTCGCTCGAACAACCCTACGCCTATCGTTGATTGAAAACGCCCTCTTCGCGCGGCATCACATCCGAAAAAAGTGCCGTAACAACTGCACCCAAGAGCAGCACACCCATCTCCACACCAAGCACCAACTCCATACCGCCCCAACCCATCATTAGCGGCATCAGGAACACCCCCATAACAGCACCCGCCTTACCAAAAGCTGCAGCGATACCTGCGCCCTCGCCTCTCTCACAAACAGGATATATCTTCGAGGGCAGGATGAAGGTTATCAAGTGAGGGCCAGCATTGAGAAATATGTTGTAGATTATAAATCCCACAATCATAACCCAATGAGCAAGATGCAACATATAGCCCAAGGCCAAAACGCCGATACCTAAAGCACTGAGTACAAATCCCCCAATCTGCTGAGCTACATAGCGTTTCCTGCCGAGCAGAATCAAGCCCAACAAAAATCCCATACCCACAAAGAGATTGATATACGAAGTAATCTCCACAGACGAACTTACATGTTCTAATGTCCCCTGTGCCCCCTCGCCAAGCCCCAATCGCATCACCATGAGTGGCAAAAACACACCCATGCCATAGACTCCGAAACCCTCGCAAGCCCAAGGCATACCACTAAATATGGCACGGCGCAATTGTGTGGCGGTAGATGATGGGGTTTTAGCCTGCTGGACACACTCTTCTGGAGTGGGATTTGAAGCCACAGCAAGATCGACATCCTCGCCGAGCAGTTGATGCAAAGCATCTTCCGCCTCTTGCACTCTGCCTCTCGCAAACAGCCATTGAGGGCTTTGAGTAAAGCGGATCGAATATAATATCATCACAACGGCAAGTATGGCCACCAACAGAAACAACCCATTCCAGCTATCGTTCCCCTGCCAATGCGAGAGTATATAGTAACAGACAAACGCCATCGCTATATTTCCCAACGAAGAGGCGGCTTTGGCTACACCTACCATCAACTCCTTGTATCGGTTGGGCATAAGTTCCGAGATATAATCCGAATCCAAAGAGTAGCCACCCCCGACACCAAAGCCCATAACAAAGAGCCAGAAGATCAACAGCCCAAGCGAAGAGGTAAAACTTGCCGCCACCGCCCCTATGAAGATTATAATTGGCGAGAGCCTAAATAGTGGGAGATAACCCCGCCTATCGCTCCACGAGCCTATGATTACCGAACCGAACATGATCCCCACAAGGCTCATCGAGGCTACCAGACCTTGATTTAGCGGCGAGAGAGTCCGATGCGTAAGAGCCTGCATAAGAGGGATAACCACACCCACAAGCGTGGAGAGGGCCCCACCCGTGAGCTGTCCCAAAGAGGTGATCGCCACTATTCGATAGTGTCCCCAACGCATGGGCATGGTCTCATGACTCAGGTGCTCTCCATCCTCCTTACGCCCCCTATGCATAAGATGCTCCCGAAACTTCGTCCAACGCTCTACAAGCCACCTCAGAGCCAAACCCACACCAACGCCCACAGCCGATTCAGAGAAGCGAAGCACGCAATTCAAAGCGGGATTCTCCTCGGAGAACATATGTGAGACGAGCATGATGATGATGAGAGTGATAGTAGCGATACGTGACTCTTTATATATGCCCAGAAACATACACAACGCCTCCAGCAGAAATACCGTCAGAATCATCCCCACCACCGAGAAGTGGAACATCCTTAGATAGATATAGGCGATGAGTGCGCCCACAAACGTACCCACTATACGCATCATGCTCGGACGCAGCGAGGTCTTGTAATCGGGAGCCTGCATGACCGTAACAAACGAGGTGCAGGCCAAAGCTGCACCCAACCAGCGCGAAGGCGAATGGATCGCTCCCGTAGCATAGATTCCAATATAATATGCCACAAGAATACCTACGCACGAAAGTGTGATGGTCAGAGGCTCGATACGAGATATGGCTCGCCGAAGTGTGCCATAAAACATCTTGGCAAAATGATCTTTACACTGTTCCATAGAGTCTTTTTCATGAAACAGAGCAATAAACAAGCCACAAAAAAGGGTGCCTAACAAGTTTTGTTAGCACCCTCACATCTTTTATAATCTGTATCAGTAGAACCCTACTTCACCGAAGGCTTATCCTTCGAGCCTGCCAATTTGATAAGAGCCTCGAAATCCACCTCTGGAGCTTTACCTGAGCCTTTACGAGTGAACTTAGTGCCATAGGCTACGTTCTCCTGAATATATCCGATATTACGCAAGTAGAAGCATCCATCCTCGGTCACACCACCCTCATAGTCGCGGCGCAACTCCTGACGACCTGTAGCGTCACAAGAGAAACGAGCCTCCAAAACCTCATGCCACTTACCCTCGCTGTCGCGCATCCACTGCGATGGGAACTTCACACCGCGAGGAATCCAGCCACACTCAGGCATGAAATTCTCACAGAATGAATATGCGCCTGTATAGTAGGTCTTAATACCCGGACGGCGAATCTCAGCCAAGAATACCCAGCCCTCATCACCACGGAAATAACCCGTATAGAGCGAAGCACCTGTCTCACGGCCATTCACCACCTCAGGGCGAACACGCACCAATGTTGCGTAGGTGCGACCAGCCTCCCAATCATAATAGTAGAAGTTCTGCACGCCGCTACCCTCGTGGCTATACTCATTCGAGCGTACTCCCTTGCCATTTCTTACAAGCTCCGATGTGAGTCCCTTCTCGGTATCGGTATCCCATACAGAGAAGAGTACGGTACGATCCTTACCCTTCTCATTAGGCTGAATACCCATATAGAAACCGTCACCACCTGTGAGCATATAGTATGAACCTGGGGTATCCTCGCCCTCTGGAACGATAACCTCGTTATAGAAATACTCTGTCTTCTCAGGAGTCTGCCACATGAAGTGGTTTGATGGGCCTCGGCGCACGAAGTGAGGCAGATTGTCCTTGCTATCCTCCTGGCTCACGAATACCACCTCGCCCTTAACCTTAGCTGAGGCGTTGGCAATAGCCTCGCCACCAAGCAAGAGAGCCGAGATCTCTGGATATGATGCAGCAGTAGTCTGCACTGGCTCAATATCTACGCAGATGTATCCCGCCTCGACATTATATTTGCCCACATAGTAATCCTCCTGCTCGGCACCACTCTTTACGGTGAAAGCGTGGCTCTGAGAGCCGATCATCACCTTGAGTTTAGACTCACCCTCTGCGCTCTGCTTAGCACGAAGACCCAACTGCAACTCTCCGCTATGTGCGGTATAGAAGTAGATAGAGATGCGGTGAGGCTGCTGAGCATAATACTCTGCCTTCCAGCTACCTGGCTTCATCTCAGCATCCTGAGGATCGCTGTATGAGTTGGCAATAATCTTGTCGGCAAAGGCTGGAGTCTGCTTCGAAGATTTGTCAAGCGGTGTGACATAAGCATTTGACTTAAATGGCACGGTGAGTGTAAGATCCTCCACCGAACCCGTTGCGCACGAGATAGCCAACATGGCTACGGCAACTAAAAATAGACGAGCAATTTTCATATCATTTTAAGTTTTTATGCCACAAAGGTAAGAGAAAAACCCCGCTTTACAAAATTTTCTTCACCAGTCCGAAGAGTTTGTAAGGCATATATCTGAATGGCAGATCGAGCCACGTAGGGGTTACCACCACAGCCCTGCGATGCGAGAAGCAGTCGAAACTCAAGCGACCATGGTATGAGCCCATGCCCGAATTACCCACTCCGCCGAATGGCAGATTCTCGTTTGCGATATGCATAATGGTATCGTTGATACAAGCTCCACCCGAAGAGGTGCGAGAGATCATGCGCCAACCCTCAGCCTCAGAGCCGAAATAATAGAATGCCAAAGGCTTCTCACGCTCGGTGATGAACTTCAACACCTGCTCCTTGCGCTCGAAAGTGATCATAGGCAACACGGGGCCAAAGATCTCCTCCTGCATAACGCTCGACTCAGGATCGACATCCGCCAAAAGCGTAGGGGCGATATATCGCTCCTCGGCCAAAGTCTCGCCGCCATAGACCACCTTTCCATCGTTGAGATAGCCCGCCACACGATCAAAAGCTCGATCATTGACCAGACGCACATAGTGCTGACTCTGACGTGGATCCTCGCCATGCAGACGCTTGATGGCACGTGCAAAGGCCTCCACAAACTCCTCACGCTTAGACTCATGTATTAACAGATAGTCGGGTGCGATACAAGTCTGACCAGCGTTGAGACTCTTGCCCCAAGCTATGCGCAAGGCTGCACGCTCCACATCGGCACTCTTATCCACGATGCAAGGGCTCTTGCCACCCAGCTCCAACACCACAGGGGTAAGATTTTTGGCTGCCGCCTCCATCACGATGCGACCAAGCGAAGGGCTACCCGTAAAGAAGATTATATCCCATCTCTGCTCCAAGAGCATACCGTTGACCTCACGATTGCCCTGCACGCACGCCACATAACGCTCCTCGAAGGTCTCTTCGATCATCTGCTCGATAATCTTCGACACCTCAGGCACATAGGGCGAAGGTTTCAACACCGCCGTACATCCTGCCGAGATAGCACCCACCAAAGGGTTGAGCAACAACTGCACGGGATAGTTCCAAGGCGAGATGATAAGCGACTGCCCCAAAGGCTCGCTCACGATATGGCTGTGCGAAGGGGTCATCTTTAGCGGAGTGGAGCGTCTTTGGCGCTTCATCCACGATTTAAGATGCCTAAGGTGGTTTCTAACCTCTCCCTCGACAATACTAAGCTCGGTGAGGATAGCCTCCTGCTCCGATTTGTGCAGGTCATGCCACAGAGCCTCGCAGAGAGGCTTCTGCCACTTGCGCAACGCCGCGCCCAGAGCCTTGAGTTGCTTGACTCTGAAGTCGTAGTCGAGCGTAGCCCCTGAGTGGAAAAACTCACGCTGAGCGTTATGAATCGAGATTATACTCTGAAGTGATGTGTTTTCGATTGCCATGATTCTACTCTTTATTAGTTTTTGCGACCTGTAAAGTGATCCATCGTCTTATAGATAC
>JAFOZN010000082.1 GCA_017391185.1 Alistipes sp.
GATAAGTGGATTAGATTGCGAAACATAGGCGTAGAATGTGTCGCTGAAGAGGTCTCTCTCGATGATACCCTCGCCACAAGTACCGCTTGCTACCAGCGCTGCATCGATGCGATCATGTTTCAAAGCCTCGATTATGTCTCCAGTCACCATCTCTCTGATTTCCAGCTCTACACGAGGGTATCGCTTGACAAAATCGGGGATGAATTTATGCAATAGATATGGCGCAATTGTAGGGATTACACCCAGACGGATTTTACCCGCAGTTTCGCCTTTTAATTCTGCGACAGACTCGCGGATATAGTTGTATGCGCGCAATGCCTCCTGAGCCTGTGCGATTACCACAGCTCCTGCCTCAGTAGGGATTACAGGCTTTTTGGAGCGATCCAAAAGTATTACGCCCAACTCCTCCTCCAATGATTTAATCTGCATCGAAAGCGAAGGTTGAGTTACGAAACAATGCTCTGAGGCGGCCGAAAAACTGCCACAATTTGCCACCTCAATCAAGTATTGAAGTTGAATTATTGTCATAAAATGGGGGTTAGTATTATCTGCTTATTGCTATTTGCTTTAACAAAAGTATAAAAAAAAATTATAGTATCAAAGTTTTTTGGCTCATCGCCGATAAATTATTAATTTTGTAGTTAATTCCTATATGGAATGTGATTCTCGGCTTTGGAGTTATATAGATTAGGTCGGGAGTGGGAAAAGATAATAACAATAAAACAGATAAAAATGGGAAAAATTATTCTTACGGGTGATCGCCCAACAGGTAAACTTCATTTGGGCCACTATGTAGGCTCGCTTCGTCAGCGTGTAGAGTTGCAGAATTCAGGAGAGTTCGAGAAGATATTTATCATGATTGCCGATGCTCAGGCTTTGACAGATAATGCCGATAATCCAGAGAAGGTGCGTCAGAATATCATTGAGGTGGCGTTGGATTACCTCTCTTGCGGTATCGACCCCACCAAATCAACAATCTTTATCCAGAGTATGGTACCTGAGCTTACAGAGTTGGCATTCTACTATATGAATCTGGTGACAGTGGCTCGTCTGGAGCGTAACCCTACGGTGAAGACCGAGATTGTGATGCGTGAGTTTGGTAAGTCTATCCCTGTGGGATTCTATACCTATCCAATATCTCAAGCATCGGATATTACAGCCTTCCGCGCTACTACCGTGCCTGCAGGTGTGGATCAGGAGCCAATGATCGAGCAGACTCGTGAGATAGTGCATAAGTTCAACTCAATCTATGGCGAGACATTGGTTGAGCCAGAGATTTTGTTGCCAAAGAATTCGGCTTGTTTGCGTTTGCCAGGTACTGATGGTAAGGCTAAGATGTCAAAATCTTTGGGAAACTGCATCTATTTGTCTGATTCGGCCGAAGATTTGCGTAAGAAGGTGATGAGCATGTACACCGATCCTAACCATATCCGTGTGGAGGATCCAGGTTCAATCGAGGGCAACTGTGTATTCACATACCTCGATGCCTTCTCATGTGCTGATCATTTTGCTGAGTTCTGGCCAGAGTATTCATGCCTCGATGAGTTGAAGGCTCATTACCAGCGTGGCGGTTTGGGTGATGTGAAGGTTAAGAAGTTCCTATATGCTGTTTTGCAGCAGATGCTGGAGCCTATCCGCGCTCGTCGCAAGGAGTATGAGCAGGATATTGAGGGCGTGTATGAGGTTCTCAAGCGTGGTTGTGAGGTTGCTCGTGCTGAGGCTGCCGAGACTCTGAATATGGTGCGCAATTCGATGAAGATTAACTACTTTGAGGATTTGGATCTGATCCGTGAGCAGGCTCAGATGTATAAATCGAAGTAAATTGTTTTTGTAAAAAGGAATTCTAAGAAAATGTCTCTTATTCCGATAGGGCTGATAACTCGCCTGAGAGATCTTTTGCAGCGCTTGCGTCATCGTCTGAGTGATCGTCAGATGATGCTGATGCTTGCTGTTGTGGTAGGCGTACTTGCGGGTGCTGGAACGTGTCTTTTTGAGATTCTTCTGCACTTGATACGCTCGGCTTTGGTGAAATGGTTCCCTACGGATGAGGCTCAATTTCTCTTTCTGATATATCCCGCCATAGGTATTATCTTGGCGACACTCTTTGTGAAGTATATAGTCAAGGATCATATCTCGGAGGGTGTTACCAGAGTGCTATACGCCATGTCTCGTAAGGATTCGCGTATTGCATCGCACAACTGCTGGACATCTATCGTGGGTGGTGCTACGACTATCGGATTTGGTGGATCAGTCGGCCCTGAGGCTCCTATCGTTTTGACGGGTGCAGCTATCGGCTCGAATGTGGGTAAGGTCGCCAAACTCAATTACAAGGAGCTCACTCTGCTCTTGTGTTGTGGCGCAGGTGCGGCTGTGGCGGCTATCTTCAAAGCACCGATTACGGGAGTGGTGTTTGTATTGGAGATTCTGATGTTGGATATCACTGCGGCATCCGTCATTCCATTGCTTATAGCCTCTATTACAGCAACTACCGTAGCACTGATGTTCAGAGGATTCGATCCGATAATCTCAGTCACGCTCTCTGCTTCAGATGCTTTTCAGTTGGCTCAGATTCCGCTGTATGTCTTGCTGGGAGTGTGTTGCGGATTGATGTCGTATTACTTTACCGAGGTAAATTCCATTGTCGGCAAATTTGTTAAGAATATCTCTACGCAGTATAAGCGTTGGGGTTTTGCTGGTATGCTGTTGGGAGTTATGATTTTCGTATTTCCACCACTCTATGGAGAGGGATACGAAGGTATGATGGCTTTGATGCATGGC
>JAFOZN010000083.1 GCA_017391185.1 Alistipes sp.
CCATGGCATTTGGGCTGTAAGTGCAGTACTATCTCAAGTGCACATTTCGTTACATAGCACTATAATTCTCAAATGAGAAGAAAGAGTAAGAGAACGAGTCATTCTTCTCTTGAAGAGGAAGGTTATAAATCTTGCAGCTGATTTAAGTATGTAAAAATGAGCCTGTATAACAATGAAAAAAGTTAGACAGGCTCTATTCGTAGAACGCTATACCGAAGCATTATCTCACAGCGCGTACGAATGTGTAGCTCTTGCCCGCTTCGGTTGTGATATCATACTCATAGGTACGATACAGCAGCGGATGCTGGGCATTTACCTCCTTGGAGATAAGTGGGGTAGCGATAGCCGCAGGTGCGTAGAGTGGATTAGGACAATCGCCCTCGGCTGGCTTCAAGCCCTCGCCCTGAAGCGGAACGTATGAACGGATGCGCAACACACCGCCTATGCGAGAGGTGATAGTAGCCGTGTCGAGCTGACCGCCCTTCCACTTCATGTCGACAACGAATCCACCACGTGCAACCAAACCCTTCATCTGGCCATCATTCCATGCCTTAGGCAGTGCTGGCAGAAGTTGCACAGCTCCATCGTGGCTCTGCAATAGCATCTCGGCTACACCCGCTGCATAACCGAAGTTACCATCAATCTGGAATGGTGGGTGAGCATCGAACAGATTAGGATATGTACGTCCGTTAGGGTGCTGACGCGATACGCGGTCACTTGGCAAGAGGTTGAGCATATTGCGGATAATCTGGTAGGCATGCTCGCCATCGAGCATACGCGCCCAGAAGTTAATCTTCCAACCGATGCTCCATCCCGTAGCCTGATCACCTCGCTGGAGAAGTGTGTTCTTAGCGGCTTGGAATAGGAGTGGATGCTTCGTAGGCGAGATCTGATTACTTGGATACAAGCCGTAGAGATGTGAGATGTGACGGTGCTGATTGCGTGGATCATCAGCGTCCACCAACCACTCCTGAAGCTGATTGTGGCGACCAATCTGCATTGGAGGCAACTGCTTGAGGGTGTTGTCTATCTTCTCGATGTAAGACTTGTCGCCTCCCAAAATCTCGGTAGCCAACTTAGTCGAGTAGAGTGCATCGAATGCAATCTGATTATCCATAGTACAACCTGCCGTGATAGGGCTTCGTGCTGCACCATAACCATGCTCTGGAGACATTGAAGGAGCTGTCACCAACCATCCGTGGCGTGGATGCTTGACAAGGTGACTCATGTAGAAATCTGCCGTACCCTTGATCACAGGGTAGTATTTCTTCAAGAACTCAACATCTCCCGTGTAGAGGTAGTGTTGCCAGAGGTGCTGTGCAAGCCATGCACCGCCGTTTGGCCACAAACCGTAGAATGCACTATCGATAGGGCCTGCCACGCGCCAAATATCTGTGTTGTGGTGTGCAACCCATCCATCGGCACCATAGACCACCTTAGCAGTCTCGGCACCCATCTTTGAGAGCTCCTCGACCAAGCGGAACAATGGCTCGTGAGTCTCGCTTAGGTTGGTAACCTCGGCTGGCCAATAGTTCATTTCGGCGTTGATGTTGATAGTGTATTTACTATCCCATGGAGCGTATGGACTCTGATTCCAGATACCCTGCAAGTTTGCTGGTTGGCCACCAGGCTGTGACGATGAGATCAAGAGGTAACGACCATATTGGAATAATAGTGCCGCCAAATGTTGATCCTTGCCCTGCTGGAAGTCTCTGATACGATCGGTGGTCTGTTTGCCCGATTCGAATGTGAATGGGAGTGAGAATGCCACTCTGTCGTATTGCTCCTTATACTTGGCAATGTGTGAAGAGAGAGCCTCTGCGTAGTCTCGCTTGATGGCAGTTTTGAGAGCCTCCTCTGTACGTTTGCTCTCGTTGCCACTCACGTCTTTGTAGTTTACAAAATTTGTCGCAGCCGAGATGTATATCGTAGCCGTAGTGGCATCCTTTACCGTGAGTGACTCACCTGAGCCTGTAACCTTACCATCGGCCTTAACTTCGATTCTGGTCTCTGCTCTTAGCGCAGCAGGTATTCCCTCATGCTCAGCGCCCTTGTTCTTTACTACAAGCTGTTTGCCTACGACCTCGACACTTGACTCCAGCGGAGATTTGTATCCCAACGAGAAGTTGAGAGCCTTGCCCTTGTTTGCCTCCAAGCGTACGATGATTACGTCATCTGTGAAAGAAGCGAAACTTGTGCGAGTATAATCTACGCCATCCACCGAATAGCGTACGGTAGAGAGCGCCTTCTCGATATCAAGCTCACGATAGTAATTCTTTGCCTCGCCATGGCCTGGAAAGTCGATAAAGAGGCTTCCCAATGTAAGGTAACGCATACCATGCTGACCAGTGAAGAAATTTTGGTCAATCATGCGTTCTGCCTCCGAGAACTTATCGTTGAAGATAAGCTCACGCACCTTATCCAGAGCCTTTACGCCCTTAGGATTGTTGTTGTGGTGAGGACCTCCTGCCCAGAAGGTCTCCTCGTTGAGCTGAAGCTCCTCGCGCTCTGCGCCACCAAACTGCATTGCACCCAAGCGTGAGTTACCAATCGGCAAGGCCTCTGTCCAAGTAGTTGCAGCCGAGCCATACCAAAGTTTCATATGGTTTGTGGCATACTTCTGAGCATCTACTTTGTAGCCCAAGAGTTCGAGCATCTTCATTGCGTAGCGTCTGCCCAAGACTCTGTAACCCTCGGCCGAGAAGTGAACATTATCCAATGCCGCTGGACATCCCGAAGATGGAATTACATGAGCCGTAGGTATCACCTCTGGTACAGTCGCTATTACATCGTTCATCACAGCACAGGTACCGTTCTGGTCGGCGTGTACAACCTCGCCCACCAAGAGTGGCACATCCTGAGCCTTCAGACCCAAATCCTTGAGCATACTCTCATACACTCTCTTTACATTCTCAGGCCAGCGTCTGTCGCCAGTGTTAGTCTCACCTTGATGCAAGAGGATACCCTTGATTACACCTCGTTTCTGCGCTATCTTGGCAAGCTCGATGAGTCTTGTATAGGGGTCATTACCATACTCTTTGTTGATGCCGACCATCCAATCTGGTTGCTTTTTGAGGTACTCCTCTTGACGCTCTTTGTCGAAAAGATCTATGCTACAACCACCTATCGAAACATTAATCACGCCCACCTTGATCTTCTCAGGCAACTCTGCTACAAGAGTACGTCCAAAATAATCAACAGGCGTAAGACCTGTATGCGTACGAGTAAGTGGGGGCAGAGCTCTATACCACTCACCCTGCTTACGTCCCATGTTCGGGTTATCTACCGCGGCCATCATCTGGAAACGCTCGCTCACGCCTGTCATATCCTGAGCCTCTATGCGAGCATTACCCTCCATGTTGGATTGACCAAAGCATAGGTAGATGTGGAAATTCTTATCTTGTGCATATGATGCCACAGAGAGCATCACCATACCAAGCATTAAAACTATTCTCTTCATATCTTGTAATAAATATGAACCCACCAACCAAAATCACGATTAGTGGGTTCAAGTTCTATGAATCTACTATTTCTCGATCAAAACGCCACCATTGCAAGGGATAGTAATCTCCACCTCGCGGTTCTTCTTGATCTTAAGCTCAGATACCGAGCCATTGAGCTGCTCATCGTCAGAGTAGAGCTTAACCTTATCGCCGCCCTCAAACATAGGGAGCTCAACCTTTACCTTCAGAGTCTCTTTCTGAGCGTTAGCTCCTACTACATACCATTTATCACCGCTACGGCGAGCCATGATAACATACTTACCTGGATAACCGTCAATGAAGCGTACCTCATCCCAAAGTGTAGGAACTCGCTTCATAAAGCTGATAGCCCACTCAGGAGCATCTGTGAGGTTATTAGGTGCAAGAGCAAAATGCTGGATCGGGCTCTGGAACATCACCGCAGTAGCCAATGCAAAGACGTCCGATGTACGGCGTTTGCTACCGCGTGGGCCATTGTTGGCGTTGTAGAACTTGTTGAGTGCGCTACCACCGAAGTCCATGCTACCCACAGTGTTGCGGATAAATGGGTGCAAGCAGGCATTGAAGGCCTCATTATCGCAGCTACCCTGTGAGAAGTGCAAGTTCTCACTTGCCAATACCGCCTCGCTTGATGCGTAGTTAGGATACATGCGCTCCCAACCACGTGGCAATGTACAGCCGTGGAATACGCAGAGGATTCCATAATCGTTGGCGTCTGCCATAATATCCTCATAAAGCTGCATTGTTACCTGCTTGTCGCCACCAAAGAAGTCAACCTTGATACCACGGATTCCGATGCTCTGCATCCACTTCATCTCCTTGCGGCGAGCAATAGTATTGTTCATAATTCCGCGAGGGCCTTGTGGAGCATCATTCCAATAGCCGTTAGAGTTGTACCAAAGGAACAAAGCTACACCCTTATCGGCTGCATACTTAGCCAACTCCTCAATCTTCTCCTTGCCAATCTGAGTATCCCACAATGCATCTACCAATACAGTCTCATATCCCATTGCGGCTGTGAAGTCGATATAACGCTTCTGCTCATTGAAGTTTGTGCTACCATCCATACCGATGATCCAGCTCCAAGAGCCTGCGCCGTACTTAAACTCCTTAGAGGCCTCATAGAGAGGCTTCACCAAGTCGAAAGGTACGGTAGTCTCCATAATTGGAGCCAACGTAGCACCCAAAGTGATAGTACGCCATGGAGTCTCACCTGGCAATGGAATACCCGGAGCAGCTGTGCCGTTACCGTTGTTCTCGGTCTGCTGAGGGAAGCCGATAGTGTAGAGACCATCTTTGTGTCCCATCAAGCGGCTTGCACAGTATGCACTGCTTACGCCTGTCTCAGATATCAAAATCCAGCCATTCTCACCATTCTTGAACAAGCATGGGAATGTATAACCCTCGCCCCAACCATTCTTGCCGATGGCATCATCAACCGAATAACCAGTCTCATAGCTTGGGTATGTACGAGCAAATCCACCCATAGGCTTTACCTGAGGGCAAAGGAATGTAGTAGTACCCTGAGGCATCATAAAACCTGTTGCTTCGCTATGTATAACACATGCGCGTGTGTCACGCTGCTGGTACATGCGATACTTCATCGCTACATCACGATCCGATACGCGGAATACTACGTCATAGATCGGTCTGTTACCCTTAGCAAATGTCATAACAGCCTCCGTAGCCTTATAATCTACCTTGCTCTGTTTGATAGTTTTTACCGAATACTGCTCCTCTACCAAGCGAGGTGCAACCTTCTCTGGCAACATAGCCATACCCTCGGTAAAGTCTCCGATATTGGTCTTAAGACCGAGTGGAGATTTAAGGATAAACTCCTTGCCATCGTAATCCACCTTGTAGCTTGGTTTGCCCTCTTGATCCGATACTGTAACTACAATTTTACCATCGGGGCTGTTGAATTTTCGCTCCTCAGCCTTGGCTGGTGCAGTGAGCATGGCTCCCGCTACCAACATCAATAAAAATCTCTTCATGTTATTTAGTATTACTTTTGTTCAACGTACTTCATTGTGCCATCCTCATTGTAGTGCAACTCCTCGACACATACCGAACGGCGACCGATAGCTCCCTTGATGCCATCAATTGTAAGCACTGCATTGTGATAGAACAGATACCACTTGTCCTTGTACTCGATGATTCCTGGGTGGATGGTAAAACTATTCTCAGCCTCGCCTGTTAAGACGCCACGGTACTCCCAAGGACCCTCCATGCTCTTTGACGTAGCATAGGCAATAGTCTCTCGACCACGTCCCATGCTGGCGTATGTGAGGTAGTAGAGATCATCCTTCTTGTGAAGCCATGGACCCTCCACAAAACGTGGTAGGTTGATGATCTTGATCTCTCCATCCAACTCTGTGAGACTTGGTTTGAGTTTAGCCATAAAGCATGTGCCGTTACCCCAACAGAGCCAAGCCTCATCGCCCTCGATTAAGACCGTGGGATCAATATCGTTCCACCAACCACGTGCTCCGTTGTCGGTCATCTTGTCATGTACGAGAGGTTTGCCTATGGCATCTACAAATGGGCCCGTAGGTGAATCGCTCACCGCAACACCCACTGCCTTGCCTGTAAATGGCTCTCCAGCCTGCACCGTGGTGAAGTAGTAGAACTTACCATTCTTCTCTACCACCTGTGAAGCCCAAGCCTCGCCCACAGCCCACTTAAAATCGGTAGGCTTTAGTACTGAGCCGTGATCTACCCACTTTTTCATATCCTTGGTCGAGTAGCACAACCACTCTGTGATATTGAACTCTCGTCCACCTGAAGCTCCATCCTGTCCCTCGTAGTATTCATCGTGTCCTACGTAGAGGTATAGTCTGCCGTTGTGTACCATAGGAGCTGGATCGGCAGTAAATTTATCCTTGATCAGCGGATTTCCATCTGCCACGAAACTCTTTTGTGAGCCAGCGCAAGCAAATGATACGACCGCCAATGCCAATAATGCTATTCTTTTCATCTTTTAGACGATCTTAGTTCTTACTTTTTGAACAACTGTGGAGCCATCTGGTAGAGTGAACGGCGCCATGTGAGGAACTCATGTGCAGTACCCTCCGAAACATATGACATGGCGTTGAAACCAGCCTCCTTCAAAGCCTCGGCAGCACGAGTTACACCCTGAGGATTCTCCTTGCTACCGCAACTCATGAAGATCATTGCTACCTGATTCTTATCCTTGATATCCTCTGGAGAGTATGTACCGCCAGACATCAAACCATAGTAGTTGAACATCTCAGGGCGAGCCATAGTGATTCTCTTGGTCTCCATACCACCCATCGACAGACCTGCCATAGCGCGGTTGGCCTTGTTAGGGATGGTCTTGAAGTGGCTATCAATATATGGTACAAGTTCATCACACAAGAGTTTCTCGAAATGAGTGAAGTCAAACTGACCGATTGTGCCAAAGCGTGCGCCATTGGTCAAGCCGTAGGTCATGACGATGATGAAAGGCTCGCACTTACCCTCGGCAATAAGGTTATCCATAATCAAATTGGCGTGGCCCTGATTGCTCCATGCAGTCTCATCCTCGCCCCAACCGTGCTGAAGATAGAGTACAGGGAACTTCTTCTTACCATCGTATGAAGGTGGCAAATAGACAAATGCGCGGGCAGTTGAGTTAGTAACCTTAGATGGGAACAACACCTGAACAACATTACCATGTGGTACATCCTTTACTGCATAGAACTCCTGATCGTGTGCAGGAACCTCCAATCCAGACTCCCAACGTACCGAGCCGTAGTAGTTCTTAGCTCCTGGATCGTTGAACAGACCTCCGTCAATGTAGAGATGATAGTAGTGGAAACCCTCATCCACAGGACCTGCGGTAGTTCCCTCCCATACGCCATCCTTGTTCTTCTTTAGTACAGTACCACTCATACCTGCAGCACCGATAGTAGAGACTACCGATTTTGCCTGAGGAGCGTTTACGCGGAAACGTACATAACGCTGAGAGTTTACCATAGGATACTCCTGGCCTGGCTGGTTAAAAGCCGATGGCTTGAAATCCTCCTTGATCTGGACATTATCCAACTCTGGATTGAAGTCGCGAATCACATAATATACTCGCTTAGGACGGTAATTTTTGTCAAATGGCAATGGGTAATTGTTCACACCGAGCCATGAATCGCGATCTGAAAGATTCCAGAAAGTAACGTTCTTTACTACGTTGCTGTGCTTGCGGAATACCTTGAAAAGGTTATTATACTGCTCCTCTTGCAATGCATTGATCTGAGGCTCAATTGGGCGCTCCTGGCCACGGTTGAACTGAAGTTGACCACCCATCTCTGTGTTGGCACGAACATCAAGCTCCGTAAAGTGGATTACATTCACAATGCTTGAATACTTAACAATGGCAGCCTCTACATCCTCAATCGATGGGCCATAGACATTGTAGTGGCCTTGCATACCGATACCGTCAATAGGCACACCAGCCTCCTTCATCTGCTTGACCATCTCGTAGATTCTGTCACGCTTTGCAGGATCTGCCGCATTGTAGTCGTTGTAGAAAAGAAGTGCGTTAGGATCAGCCTCGCGAGCAAACTCGAATGCCTTAGCGATAAACTCCTCACCACAGAGTCTGTAGTGTCTTGAGTTGCGATAAGGATTACGCTTGTTACCCTGCTGGTCGAGATATGGGCCATCCACGATAGCCTCATTTACCACATCCCATGCATATACAATATCCTTGTAACGATTCACTACAGCGTGGATGTGAGTGCGCAAACGCTCATAGAAGAGCTCCTTGCTTGCAGGCTCGCCATTCTCGCCCTCGAACATCCAATCGGCAAACTGAGCGTGCCAGCAAAGGCAGTGACCACGCAACATGATACCGTTCTCGCGGCAGAAGTTGGCAATTTTGTCGGCATTGCCCCAATTGAATTGTCCCTCACGTGGCTGCAAAGAACCTGGTTTCATGTCGTTCTCAGCAGTCATGCTGTTGTAATTCTGTTTGATCAGTGCAATCTGATCAGGATTCGATACATTACGCATATTCACTGCTACACCTACAGTGAAATACTCCTTATATGCATCCTTCAAACCCTTTTGATCTCTTGCACCAGCTCCCTGAGCTGATACATCGCATGCCCCCAAAAGCATCATCATGGCAAGGCCAGATATTGCAAAAAACTTTCTCATAGTATAATATAATTTTAGATTATTTATTTCTTAAACAAATGTGGAACAAACTCCTTGAGGCATCGGCGCCATGTAAGCCACTCGTGACCTGTACCCTGAGACTCATAGAATGTTACGTTGATACCCATCTCCTTGAGTGAATCGGTCATAGGCTTAGTGCCGAAGTTCTCATCTGTACCGCAACCCATGAAGAAGTATTTTACATCCTTGTTAAACTTCTTCGAATCGGTAAATACTCCATCGAAGCAAGTCTTAAGGTCAAGACTGAAGATAGCACCGCTGAATGTACCCAAGTAAGCAAACTTATCCAAGTTAGGCAATACAACATTGAAACTCTGATATCCACCCCAAGAGAGACCTGCCATCGCGCGGCTCTCACGGTCGGTCTTTGTACGGAATGTAGTATCGATCATTGGGATGAGATCCTTGAGCAATACATTGTAGAACGATGCGCCATACTTGGCACGCTCCTCGCCAACGTTTGAGCCAGGGCGTGGCGCAAATGGAGCCTCCACATCGCCGCTATCCATCACCACGATCATAGGCTCGCACTTACCCTCGGCGATGAGGTTATCCATTATGTGCTGCATATTACCCTGATTGCTCCATCCAGTCTCATCCTCGCCCATACCATGCTGCAAGTAGAGTACAGGATAACGCTTCTTGTGCTTGGTCTCATACTCTGCTGGAGTATATACCATCGCACGGCGATATTCGTTCTGTGACTTAGCAAAATATGTCACCGAGCGTACCTGACCGTGAGGTACCATCTGTGGACGATAGTAATCGCCCTCTGTGCCCTCTGGGATCTCTATACCGCCAGATACTCGGCAACAGCCGAAGAATGAATATGTTGCAGGATCAACTACCGAAAGACCATCGGCAATGAGGAAATAGTAGTGGAAACCTACTGCCAAAGGATCGGTCTTGGCACTCCAGAACCCGTTAGCCTCACGCTCCATAGGATACTTCTTACCACAGATATCCACTTGAAGATTGTTGGCCTGAGGGGCATGGAAACGGAAATATGCACGGCCCTCGCTGTCGATACGTGGGAATGCGTTACCAGGAACATTTGTAGAAGCAGGTTTAGTGAAGCTCATCACATCCTCTGCTGGAGAGTTTGTAAACTCCCACCAGTCGAAGTTAAAGAGCTTAGGACCTTTACGTCCCTTGAATGAGAAATATAGATCATGCTTTCCGCTAATTTTTTCGATCTCGGTTGTCTCCAATGTAGTCCAACGCTCCCAACCGCCTGTATGAGGAACGTTGATTACTGCGATAGGCTTATTACCCTGCATCTTATCAACATATACCTCGATGCGACCACCACGCAATGCGCTGGCAACTGATACCTTAAGGCTATGGATAGGTTTGTCAGAGAAATCTACCTCTCTTACTTTGATAAATTCACCGTTGTGAATATCCGAAATATATACACCACCCTTGGCATTAGGTTCTGATTTGAGACCTTGTGACCAAGCGATTGTCTCAGCCTCTACACGAGCGAAAGGGTTGAGTGTGCCAATAGGATTTACGCCCTCGCGTGTAGGGTTAATGATTGGGAATGTGCCATCCTCATTATACTCAAACTGCTCTACGGCCATGCTTCGACCGAAGCCACCGCCACCAGGCAACTTACCAGTGTGGTAGAAGAAATATGAGTTGCCCTTGTAGTCAATCACACCGCTATGGTTCGTAAACGAGCCTGTGTTCTGCAAAGGCATGATATCGCCCATATACTTCCATGGACCGACAGGGCTATCACCCATCGAGTAGGCGATATGCTCAGGTACACCACCTGCAGCATAGATCATATAATACTTATCCTTGTGCTTACTGAGCCATGGGCCTTCGGTATATACATCACGATACTTCTTGCCCTTCTCGCGTTGTGCTGGATTTGGCGCACCGAAACTCTCTTCGGTCATCTCTACACGATTCAAACCTCCTTCGTAAGATATCATATCCTCGTTGAGCTTCAGATAATATAGATGTGGATTGCCCCAATAGAGATATGCCTGACCATCATCATCTATAAATGCCGTAGGGTCAATATGATCCCAGCTACCATTCTCGAAGAGTGGCTTGCCCAGAGCATCCTTGAATGGGCCTGTTGGAGAATCTCCCACAGCGACACCAATAGCCATTCCGCCCGAAATTTTAGAGTGCAGACAGACGTAGAAATAGAATTTACCATTTCGCTCGATACATTGTGGAGCCCAAGCGCGGTCATCGCCCCATTTGAAATCTTCGATTGCCAGCGGAGATCCATGGTCTGTCCAGTTGACCATATCGGCAGTAGAGTAGACTCTCCACTCCTGCATCCAGAAGAAGTCAGCCTTCTCCTCGTCATGACCAGTATAGACATAGAGTCTATCGCCCGATACCATAGGCGCTGGGTCTGTGGTAAAATTGGTTTGTACGATTGGGTTCTGAGCCGATGCTGTGAAACCTAACATTGCAAGTAGCAATGATGATAAAATTTTAAAGTTCTTCATATCGTTTATTATTTGTTGTCTTTTAAGTGTGGGGTCTTCTCTCTCCAGATGGTTAAATGTATAATATCCCACAATGTAAAAATACATTTTTTAATTTTGATAGAGAACTTTTTTTTCTACTTTTTGTAAAATGTACGCTTTCTAACTCTTTGATCAACACAAAAAGCTTCTCGCTCCACTGAGTAATTCTCCTGAAGTGCTGGTAATTAATAAATTATAGATTAGAGGCAGCCTCTAATATTTCTCTTTCGTGCAAGATCTCTTTACTCTACCGATACAATAAGAAGTCCCAATGCTGTGCCGATAATTGCAAGTACCATATTCTTGAAAATGTTTTAATCATTTTAATGACAATAAAAAAACGTAAGCTCCATTCTCCTATATCGGATTCTGCGGTCTTGGACTACCTCACACCCTGATACACGGAATAAAGCTCACGCCGACTTGCAACGTGAGCGTCAAACTCTATTCCATCGGGTGTGATCGTGAAAGTGTCCAAGTTTCAGAATCCCGAAATAAAAGTCAACGCCAGATTATATCTCTATTTTTTGTTATTCTATAGGCAAATTTTTTATTTAAATGGTTTATGTATTACCCTTCTCACCTAATAATTTTTATTCTACTTTGTCGCATCTGCAACACCACGCATATAACCGATAGACTCAGCTACACCCGGATGTGGATTACGCCAATTCTTCTCAAACTCCAATGATACTACACCCTGGTATTTGATCTGACGCAATACCTTCAATACAGGTACAAAGTCAATCACGCCACGACCCATCTCCCATGTGCCGCCCTTCTTCGAAGCCTCGCTTTCATCCTTGATGTGGATGTCATAGATCCACTCCTTGTACTTCTTGATATCTTTTACGATATCCTCGCCCATACGTACCGAGTGTCCCAAGTCCATACAACATCCGATGCCGAGCGAAGGATCCTTATAGACCTCAGCCACCTTCTGGATGTTAGGGAATGGTGCTCCGTCTGGTCCATGAGTATGGATAGCTACCTTGATACCAGTCTCCTTTACCTTCTTAATGATGTAATCAGTAAGCTCGTAATTTGGCACTCCGATAAATACATCCGAACCATAACGCTCTGCATAAGCAAAGGCACGATCCACCTCAGCCTCCGACTTCATGTAGATAGGACCAAGAATGTATGGATTCACGCCATATTCTGCACACTTAGCCTTGAAGGCATCCATCTGCTCCTTTGTAGAATTCAGAGGTAACCAAAAATCTTTCACCGAAAGATACTTTACTTCCATACTCTTTAGAAAAGCCAATGTCTGATCAATATCGTAGTTACGATATGTGTAACCTGCTACACCGATCTTGAAATCCTCTGATCCTCGCTTACCCTCTACTAACTGAGCATTTGCAGTAGCGAATGATGTGACCATCATTGTTAGCATTAAAATGCGAAATAATTTCTTCATATCCTTAGTTTTTGTTGGTTTATCTCTTTTTGCTGCTCTTCTGTTTTTGGTGATAGTGCTTTGCCAAACCACCCTCAGCTGTTTCGCGGTAAAGACTTGGTAGATTATGGCCTGTCTCCATCATTACATCCACCACTCTATCGAAGTTTACTCTATGTTTACCATCAGAAAGTATGGCAAACGTAGCCGAGTCGATAGCTCTTGCTGCTGCTACTGCGTTACGCTCGATACATGGAATTTGCACCAATCCACACACAGGATCACACGTAAGTCCCAAGTGGTGCTCCAGGGCCATCTCTGCCGCATACTCAATCTGAGCAGGTGTACCACCCATAAGCTGACAAGCTGCCGCAGCAGCCATAGCGCAAGCCACGCCAATCTCAGCCTGACAACCCGCTTCTGCTCCCGAAATCGAAGCGTTGGTCTTGGCGATATTGCCGAACAAACCTGCCGTAGCCAAAGCTCGTTTGATACGTATTGGGCGATAGTCATTTACTTGCGAAAGATGGTACAATACAGCAGGCAACACTCCGCAAGATCCGCATGTTGGAGCCGTTACCACAACTCCTCCCGAAGCATTCTCCTCTGCCGTAGCCAATGCGTAGGCATATAGCTGACAACGGTTACTCACATTAGGACCATACTCCTTAGACTTTACCCAATAGGTACAAGCCTTGCGAGCTACCTTGAGACCTCCTGGCAATACTCCGTCATTATTCAGACCATTGTCTATCGTCTCGCACATTGTCTTCCAGATCATATCCAGATAATCCCAGATATCCTCCGACTCGCTGTCCTGTACATACTCCCAAAGCGTCTTACCCTCTTGGTCGCACCAAGCAAGTATCTCCTCTATACTGCCCATTGGATAGACATTCTGAGACTTGTGTATAGGCATTTCGGGACTGGCGATGGTACCTCCGCCGATACTATATATTGTCCATTCGTCCACTACATCTCCTCCCTTTATAGCCTCGAAGAACATGCCATTTGTGTGGTATTCATGTACGATGTCTGCTCGCCAAATAATCTCTGTTGGTGCAACTCTCTCCAAAACCTGCAAAATAGCATAGTCCGTAAGGTGCCCCTTACCCGTAGCAGCCAACGATCCGTAGAGTGTTACTCTGAAACTATCGACCTCTCCCTGTCGAGCCAAAAACTGCTCGGCAGCCTTCTTGGGACCCATAGTGTGGCTACTCGAAGGGCCGTTGCCTACCTTATATAACTCTTTTAATGACTCCATTTCTATATTTTATACATGTCTTAAAATCTCCTCCAAACCCTCGAAGTGGCATTTGTAATCCTCCAGCGAGCGTTGTATCACCTCGTAAGCCTCCTCGCGACCATATGTGCCAACAATCTCGACACGCTTCTGTCCCTCGCTTTCGCGATCTGAAGCTGGCATATCCTTATATGTGAGGAAGTAGTGTTTCAGACGATCCACTACGATGTGAGGCAACTCCTCAATGTCGTTGTATCCTCTGTATGTGGCATCATTACGCAAGACGGCAATGATCTTATCATCTGCCTCATCTCCATCCAACATGCGGAATCCACCGATAGGCTTCACCGTAGCGATAATATCGCCATGCGCAATAGTCTTCTCCGTTAGTACGCAGATATCTAATGGATCGCCATCTCCCTTGATATTCTCTCTGTTGCTACGCTGCATACAGAACTCTGCCACAGTATCTCCACAGAAACTCTGAGGAATAAATCCATATAGAGCAGGTACTACGTTAGAGTATTTCTGTGGGCGGTCGATACGAATATAGCCACTCACTTTGTCCAACTCATACTTTACCGTATCGGTAGGCACTACCTCGATAAATGCTGTTACAATCTCAGGAGCATCCTCTCCGACCTCCAAGCCATGCCAAGGATGTGATTTGTACCTGAGTCCCATCAAACGGGCAATAGGATCATTAATCTTGTTTCCCATAGTTATCTGTTTTTAGAGTTTATCCAACGATATATTTTGCCCACTTTGGAGCTATCTTATATATGAGCGAAGTCACTGCCCAACATCCGCCAAATACAAGAATCACGCTACAAATTACGCATATAGGTGTAGGTAGCTTGAGTGGTGCAAGTGCGATGACTACAGGGCCGATAAGGATGTAGTGTATCAAATATGCACCGAAACTGCACTTTGTAGTGCTTGCCAGAAAGGCTTGCAACTTGGGTGAAGTGATCTTTATACGCTGAACAATCATAAATACACCTACTGCCATCAGAGCCACATTCGGCGTACAGAAGAGCCAGAAGAGCTGCGTCAGGGCTGGCGCTTCGGCATAGGTGTATTGTGCTCCGATGGTGGAGAATCCCATATATGTGATGATATATCCCGCAAAATACATCATTGCACCTACCGCGACTATCTTACGCGATGCAATAGGATTTCCTTTGGCCATGAGATGTCCGAGAAGCAGGTATCCGGTAAATCCTGCGAAGTAGTGGAATGTACTATAAGCGTTCCAATCGCATGTGCCGAGTACGAAACCTGGAATTATGATATGCAAATATGGCAGTAATAGTGATGCTCCCCACAAGATGAGATATATCTTGGTGAGTGTCTTATCGTTCTTTTCCACCCACGCCGAGAAGAATGGCATGAAGAGGTAGAGTCCGATGAGCATGTAGAGATACCACATATGAGTGGTGTAGAAGTTAAATCTAAATGGTATCAATGCGATGTTCTGCATGGCATCTCCAAACGATTGCGAAGGCTCATATACATAAGGGAACATCACAGAGATTATCGACTTATCGAGTCCCAAAAGACCTGTAACCCAAGGAGTGAGATAGTATATTACAGACCACAAGACCATAGGGATCACTACGCGAGGTACTCTCTTCTTATAGAAATCCGTAGCAGACCCTTTTACAGGTAGGAGTAGCAATCCTGTCATCATAGCAAACAACGGGACACTTGGGCGCATCAACGAGCCGATAAACATCCCCCAAAATCCCGCCATAGGGTCCTCCTGTGGAGTGGCGTTATACATATCGGTGCAGTGGGCCGATATAACCATCAACATGGCGATAAGCCTCAGCAAATCAACCCATACTATGCGTTTTGTCTCTTTATTTGACATGAAGTTTTGTAGTTTAAGGTTTTTAATCTAACAAATTTATAAATTTTATTGGGAATTACATATTATTTATAGAGAAATTTCCTCCTCTTTGCCCAAATGTTTTTCCAATTGGCGTTGTCTTTTATTGTCAATTTTGATACTCAACTTGTTGAGCAGTCGAGCAGAGGTCATTATCGATTGCGAACCTTTGTATAATTTATCCACCGATTTATTGTAGTTCTTTGTAGCCTCAGTAAGGTTCTCTCCGATCGAATCTACGAAGGCTGTGAAGTCAGCAATACGCTCCAACATATTCTTGGCGTGGGAATATACCTCCTCCTGATTCTCTATCTGAGCCTGTTGTACCCAAGCGTTGCGGATTAGGCGCAAAACCAGCAACAGATTCTGCTCGCTGGTTATAAATACTCCTTGTTCAAAGGCCCAACTCCACAAACATCTATCGTTTAGCATGGCAAGTTGCATAGCTGAGTCGTTGGGGATGAACATTATGGTGTAGGGTAGTGGCGTGCGCCCCTCGTGCTTGTATTGCGAGTATTTCTTGGTAGAAAGCTCCTTTACGTGTTTGGTTACACTATCCACGTGTCGTTTGATTGCAGCTTCTTTCTCAGCCTCACTTTCGGCGTTGCAATACTCGATGAATGCCGTAAGCGAAACTTTTGAATCTATATACATGGCGCTGTTGTCGGGATAGTAGATCACCACATCGGGTTTCATTACCTTGTTGGTTTCACTGTTTTTTACCGTCTCGCCATGCTCATCGCGAATGGTTTTCTGCATATAATACTCCTTGCCCAACTGTAATCCCGAACTCTCCAAAAGCCTGTCAAGGATCGCTTCACCCCAATCTCCCTGCACCTTGGTTTTGTTGCTCAGGGCATGAGCTAATCTGTCGGCCTCTTGGCTGAGTTGCGCACTGCTACGCAACATCTGCTCAATCTTCTCACTCAGCGAAGCAGTATTTTTGGTGCTGTTCTCGCGTGTGGAATCAATGGCCTCTTTCATATGTTTGAGGCTTTCGTGGTAGGGCTTGAGCAGAGCATCTATCGACTCCGAATTGGCTTGATTTAGACTCTTGGTCTTGTTCTCCAAAAGTTCGTAAGTCTCTCGTTGCAACTTCTCTTTGATAAGTTCCAATTGCTTGGCAAAATCCTCACGGCGTTGCTCAT
This sequence comes from Alistipes sp., assembly GCA_017391185.1. Taxonomy (GTDB): domain Bacteria; phylum Bacteroidota; class Bacteroidia; order Bacteroidales; family Rikenellaceae; genus Alistipes. The sequence continues at coordinate 16,846 of JAFOZN010000083.1, forward strand.
CATGCTCCTGCTCGCGGCGTAGGAGATTAGAGTTTTCATTACGTAGAGTCGCAACTTCACTCTGAGCTTTGGAGATCTCCTCTCTTAGAGCATTGCACTCTTTGTTGAGGCTCTCGGCCAACTCTGCCTTGAGCTCCAATCGAGCCACCTCTTGCAGCGAAGTGGATAGTTGCTTGGATAACTCTGCCCCTTCGGCGAGGGATTTATCTCGCTCCGATGTACGTTCATCTAAGGCTGATGCTATTGCCGAAATTTTTGCTCCTTGCATAAAATAGGCCATCAGAAATCCAACCAGAATTCCCACTATGACCCCTCCGAAAATCAGTATATCGCTTTGCATTGCTTAGTCTTTAAAATTATTCTTACAAATTTAAGAATAAAAACTCAAACTCCTTCAATCTTCTCTATTTTTAATCAAACAAAAAGAGTGTTGCTCTGAAATTTTTTGATATTAAATCAGAATCAGCTATATTTGTTAAATATTAACCTGTTTGAAACAATTTGTAATATGCAGACCATAGCATTGATATATGATTTTGACGGCACGCTTGCTCCGGGTAATATGCAAGAGTACGATTTTATCCCAGCCGTAGGCAAGAGTAATCGAGAGTTTTGGAGCGAGGCAAACGACCTCGCCGAGGATCAGGATGCCGATCCTATTCTGACCTATATGGCTCGTATGATTCAGGAGGCTCAGAGTAAGGGAATGTCACTTCGCCGTGAAGCATTTCAGGCTTCGGGTAGAAATATCACATATTATGAGGGTGTCAAGACCTGGTTTGCCCGCATGAATAGTTATGCTGAGGAGCGAGGCTTTAAGCTACTACACTATGTCAACTCTTCGGGCCTCAAGGAGATTATCGAGGGAACATCCATCGCCCATGAGTTTAAACATATCTACGCCTGCTCGTTTCTCTATAATGTCGATGGTATAGCCTATTGGCCAGCCGTGGCGATTAATTATACCAACAAGACTCAGTTCATCTTCAAGATTAATAAGGGCGTGGAGTCGGTCTATGACACCAAAAAGGTGAATGAATATATGGAGGAGAATCGCCGTCCTGTGCCATTCAAGCGCATGATTTATGTTGGAGATGGTACTACCGACATCCCATGTATGCGTCTGGTGAAAAATTTTGGTGGTCACTCTATCGCGGTCTATAATCCAGAGGATAAAGGCAAGCGTAAGGAGATGAATACCTTGATTCGAGATAACCGTGTGAATCATGTCTGCCCTGCCGATTATTCCGAGGGCTCGGAGATGGATACCGTAGTTAAGACCATCATCGACAAAATCGCTATGGATTCACGTCTTGAACAGTTAGAGGTTGCTAAATAGTTGAGGCTTATGAAGAATTTTAAGTTTGGTCTATTGCCACGCATCTTGCTCGCCATAGTTTTGGGTATCGCCTTGGGTAGTTTCCTGCCTGAATCTCGTGGCCTGCTTACATTTAATGATTTTTTTAGTCAGTTTTTAGGTTTCTTTATTCCGATTCTGATTGTTGGTTTGGTAGCTCCATCTATCGCTGAGGTGGGCAACAGCGCAGGTCGTATGTTGCTTCTGACTGCACTGTTGGCCTATGGATCGACTGTGGTCGCGGGTTTTGCCTCCTATTTTACGGGTGCAACTCTCTTTCCTTCAATGATTGATGCTTCGGCTGCTACCCAGCTTTCGGCACAGAGCTCTACGCTTACACCCTATTTTTCGGTGCAGATTCCTCCGCTAATGGATGTGATGACGGCTCTTGTGTTGGCATTTATCGTGGGCTTGGGTATGGCATATCTCAAGGGGAATGTTCTACGTGAGGCATCATTTGAGTTCCGTGAGATCGTAACCAAGACCATTGCTACGGTAATTATCCCTCTTTTGCCGATATATATCTTCGGTATCTTCTACAATATGGCTGCTTCGGGTGAGGTGATGCGCGTGGTGAGTCTGTTTGTTAAGATTATAGTGGTTATCTTCGTATTGCATATCCTTTGGTTGGTGGCTCTTTATGTGGTTGCAGGTCTGGTTTCGGGTAAGAATCCTTTTAAGATGCTCGGAACAATGTTGCCAGCATACTTTACAGCTTTGGGTACTCAATCTTCTGCCGCTACGATCCCTGTCACTCTTGCGCAAGCGGTGCGTATGGGCGTGAGAGAGGAGGTTGCAGGTTTTGTTGTTCCTCTGTGTGCTACAATCCACCTTTCGGGAAGTATGCTCAAGATTGTTGCCTGTGCATTGGCTCTGATGATGATGCAGGGCATGGAGTATAATTTTAGTATCTTTGCGGGCTTTATCATGATGCTCGGTATCACTATGGTTGCAGCTCCTGGAGTCCCCGGTGGCGCTATTATGGCTGCGTTGGGAGTACTCACCTCGATTTTGGGGTTTGGGCCAGCCGATCAGGCTTTGATGATCTCGCTCTATATCGCTATGGATAGCTTTGGTACGGCATGTAATGTTACGGGAGATGGAGCCTTGGCGATGATAATTGATGGGATTAAAAAATAAAAAGAGATATTATGAAGATTGTTTTTGCTACCAATAATGCTCATAAATTACAAGAGGTACAGCAGGTCTTGGGTTCCGAGTTTGAGCTTATTACGCTTCGTGATTGTGGTGTTACGGAGGATATCCCAGAGAATGAGCCTACGCTCGAAGGAAATGCTTTGGCTAAGGCTCGTTATATTTATCAGCGTACGGGGTATGATTGCTTTGCCGATGATACAGGTTTGGAGGTTGATGCGTTGGGCGGTGAGCCAGGTGTTCGCTCTGCTCGATATGCTACCGATGGCCACGATGATCAGGCCAATAAGCGACTTTTGCTTGAGCGTCTTGAGGGTAAAGAGAATCGCGAGGCCCAATTTCGTACGGCTGTTGCTCTGATCCTTGGTGGCGAGGAGTATCTCTTCGAGGGTGTAGTGCGAGGTGAGATTACCACTTCGGAGCGTGGTGAGGGCGGCTTTGGTTATGATCCTTTGTTTGTGCCCGAAGGCTATGATAAGACCTTTGCGGAGCTATCAGCCGAAGAGAAAAATGCTATCTCGCATCGTGGTCGTGCGGTGAGAAAATTGGCTGAGTTCCTAAAAAAATAGTATTTTTGAAATATGCAGAAAGGGCTTCAACCGTATGGCTGAAGCCCTTTTAGTACTCGAAACCGGAATCGAACCGGTACGGGCATTACTGCCCACAGGATTTTAAGTCCGGCGTGTCTACCTATTCCACCATTCGAGCAACCGCTAACTTAAAATTGAGTTAGATGGCACAAAAGTAGCAAAATTATTTCAAAGTGCAAATCTTTGAATCTATATATTCCAAAATCTTCTCTGTTTCCGAGGGCTCAAACCACTCAAAATCCTTGTCTGCACGAAACCATGTGAGTTGTCGTTTGGCATATCGGCGCGAGTTGCGTTTGATTAGTTCTATTGCCTCCTCACGACTGATCTTGCCATCAAAATGGTCAAACCACTCTCTGTAACCTACGGTTTGCAGCGCATTTAACTCTCTGAGGGGATATACCTTCAGAGCCTCATCATAAAGTCCTGCTTGAACCATCTTATCGACTCTGAGGTCTATTCGCTCATACAACACCTCGCGATCCATGTTTACCGCGATTTTTATGATATTGAAAGGTCTCTGACGTTTCACTCCGCTTCTAAGTGAAGAGTAGGTCTTACCCGTAGAGATGCAGACCTCCAAAGCTCGGACTACACGTGCGGGATTTTTCCTATCTACGACCTCATAAAAATCGGGATCAAGACGGCGTAACTCCTCTGCTAGGGCTTCTACACCCTCAGCTTTGCATCTTGTGTTAAGCTCCTCTCTGAGTCGTGGATCTACCTCTGGCAGATCATCCATTCCCTCGCACAGAGCTTTTATATACAATCCCGATCCGCCTACGGCTACTACGATATCATGTTTTTGGAAAAGCTCCTCCAAACGGCTCAGAGCCTCAGTCTCGTATGCCCCCGAATTAAAGTCATCCTTTAGCTCGCGGTCTGCAATGAAATGATGCTCAGCCATCTGCAACTCTTCTGCGGTGGGTTGAGCCGTACCGATGGGTATTCCTCGGTAGAATTGGCGTGAGTCGGTAGAGATGATGGGGCAGTGGTAGTATCGGGCCACACGAATGCTGAGATCGGTTTTTCCCGATCCCGTAGGGCCTGCTATGACTACCAGATGCTTAGTATTCGTCATCGTAATTGTCGTCTCCGTCAAAGTCGTTGAACTCGCCCATTATCTCATCGAAGATAGAGCCGCTATCCTCGCTCGCCTCAGGATCGTATTGATCGGGCGTTGCGGCGTGAGCAAACTGCAAACGAGGGTAGGTCATCCCTTTCTGAGGATCCTTTGCCTCGATTAACTCTATGTAGTATGCTCGCTGAGTGAATGGATCGAAGATATATATCAACCTATCATGCAGATGGTGCATTATCTCTCCCAAGACAGCCTCCTCCATAGGTTTTGGAGAGCCCGAACCTCCATCACCCATGCCGATACCCATATCCATATAGGTGTACTCCTGCAGGCGCTCCCAACGCTCGTCTGCCGTATAGAACGAAGCCATGCATTGGTCATATTTTAACATCTCGATGATGAACTCGTGCATCTGAAGCAGGGTAGAGGTCTCCTCCATCTCGAAATCGCGCACAAAGTTGTCGTTCTCATCGCTGAGCATGCGGAATCTGAAAATTGTTGCCATAATTTTGTCTATTTCTTGTTGTTCCTATTCTCTATTGCATTTTTAAGGTTCTGGAGAGCCCGCTCAAGTGTCGAGCGTTGTGTGCCTACATTCATCCTCATGTGTTGCTCACCCTCCTTGCCAAACATCGCTCCGTCATTCATCGCAAGGTGTGCCTCGTTTATCAAGAACTCCACCAAAGCTTTATGTTCCATCCCCAAAGCCGAGAAGTCGAGCCATACGAGATATGATGCTTCGGGCTTGATGACCTTCACTTGTGGGATGTTGGCTTTCAGATAATTATCTACGAAATCAATATTCTGCTCTATATAGCAGATCATCTGCTTGCGCCAATCATCACCCTTCGTGAACGCCGCTTCGGTGGCTACCATTGCAAAAATCGTAGCCATCTCAAACTCATTAGCCTTAAGCCACGAGAATAACTTTTGGCGAAGTTCGGGGTTTGGTACTATGGCGTATGAGCTCACAATGCCCGCAATGTTGAATGTCTTGGATGGCGCACCGAATGTGATGCTGCAAGCTGCGGCCTTGTCAGATACGGTGGCAAAAGGGATGTGTTTGTGGCCATAGAGTGGCATATCGCAATGAATCTCATCTGATATTACAATGAGATTGTGCTTGTGTGCAATTTCAGCCAATCGTACAAGAGTCTCTTTCGGCCAGCAGATGCCGATAGGGTTGTGTGGGTTGGCAAGGATTAGGATTTTGCATTTGTCATCAATGATCTGCTCCAAATGCTCGAAATCCATCTCATAATGCTCCCCATCGGTGCATTTTAGCGGGTTGAAGATTACCTCTCTTTCGTTATCCTGCGGTACAAGACGGAATGGATGGTAAATTGGTGGTTGGATAATTATCTTATCTCCCTTCTCAGTCAGGCGATTTACCACCATGCCGATACCCTTTACAATACCGGGGATATAACACATCCAATCGCGCTCCACCTCCCAATCGTGGCGAGCCTTGAGCCATGATTGGATGCTCTGCCAATAGGCCTCATACTCGAAAGTATATCCGAGTATGGGATGGGAGAGTCTCTCTTTCATCGCATCGATGATGAAATCGGGAGTCTCGAAATCCATATCTGCAACCCACAGAGGGATAAGATCCTCTCTAAGGAAAGTCTCCTTCATCCCATCGTGCTTGACGCAATGCGTACCACGGCGAGATGTAGGTTTATTAAAGTCGTAAACTTTGTTCATCTTCTTTTGTCTCTGAAAAACGATATAACAAAGATACGAGAAAAAATGAAAAAGTCTAAAAAAATATCCGAATAGATTATGGAATTGAATAGAGCCTTAGCTCTTTGGCGAGAATTTTCTCCTTGCCACCCAGGATTTTGTCCAGCAAGGCGTGGAATTTGGGCGAGTGGTTGTGGTGTACGGTGTGGCACAACTCATGCAGGAGTACGTAGTCTATAAGATGTTTGGGTAGAGTCATCAGATATAGGCTCAGCGAAATGTTATTCTGCCCTGTGCATGATCCCCATTTTGTGCGAGCAGCACGTATAGTGACTTTGTTATATTTGAGTCCTGTGATTTGAGATAGCTCCTCCAATCTTGCAGGAAGATAACTCTTTGCCTTGAGGCGCAATGCCTCTATCTGCTCAGAGTTTGGCTTGGGTGTAGAGGGGCGATTTTTATATTTTTGGAGAGTAGCTTCTACCCAATCAACTTTGCTCTCCAGAAATGCTAATGCTCGCTTGAGTGATATATATGGCGGAAAAGAGAGTCTGATGCGCCCCGAAGGGTGTACAGAAAGCGAGACACGCCTACTTCGGCGTGTCTGGCTCAGTATAATTTCCCCCAAACGAGGGTGATCAAAACTCTGGAGCATTGCAATGATTTATTCTCCGATACGCTGACGCACAACCTCGAAGAGCATGATTGCCGCTGCGGCAGCTACATTGAGAGACTCGATTGAGCCAATTAGAGGAATAGCCAACTGCTCATCGCAGAGCTTCAGAACCTCCTTCGAAATTCCTGTATCCTCGGCTCCCATTACAATTACCGTAGGCTTACGCATGTCGGCATCGTAGAGGAGTTTGCGACTCTTCTCGGTAGCGGCAACAATCTGGAATCCCTCGGCTTGCAGAGCCTTCAACGTGTTGCGTATAGAGCCTACTCGACACACAGGGATACGGCTCAGGGCACCAGCCGAAGAGCGCATAGCTTCAGAATTTACCGGTGCAGAGTTCTTAAGTGGGGTAATCAAACCGTGAGCTCCAGCGCACTCAGCCGAACGGGCGATACCACCGAAGTTGCGTACATCGGTTACGCCATCGAAAAGTACGATGAGAGGAGTCTCATCCTCTGGTACGCGCTCCAAGATATCGTTTAGTTCAACATACTCGATAGGTGCAATCTGTGCCACTACACCCTGATGGTTGAGCTTGGTTAGGCGGTTGAGCTTCTCCACTGGCACCTCCTGCACTCGGATGCGGTGGCGGAAAGCCAAATCTCTAAGCTCGGTCATAAGCTGTCCCTCGGCACCCTTGCGGATAAAGAGGCGCTCGATCTGCTTACCTGTCTGAATAGCCTCAGCTACGGGGCGTATTCCAAATACTATATTCTCTGCCATATATGTAAATTTTTCTTATTTATCTTTTTGCTTAGGCTCAAGTCCTTAGAGCATTACATCTCTTCGGTTAGCTCCAATTCATAGTTGAGCTTCTCCCACTCATGCATTTGCTTATCGTATGAGGCTTTCAGCTCGTTGTATGTCACGTAGTCGGCCTCGTTGTACTCCGTTGCGGTGGCAAATTTTGAGTCATACTCGGCAATCTGCTCCTCTATCTTGGCAAGTTCGGTCTCGACATTCTCTATCGCCTTACGCAACTTGCGAACAGCCTTCTCCTGCTCCTTTTTCTGCTCGTATGATAGTTTACCCGAAGAGTTTGTCTTTGGTTGAGTGGATTCTGTAGGGGTATCCTTGCGCTCAATCTCTTGCATAGAGTCCAACTTGCGTTTCTCCAAAAAGTAGTAGATTCCGCCCAAATACTCCTGCACACCTCCATCTCGCCACTCGTATATGCGGTCAACCAAGCCATCCAAGAAGTCTCGATCGTGAGAGATTATTACCACCGTACCGTCATATTTCTGCAATGCGTTCTTTAGAATATCCTTCGAACGCATATCCATATGGTTGGTAGGCTCGTCAAGTACCAAAAGATTATATGGCTCAAGCATCAGACGTGCCATAGCCAAGCGTGAACGCTCGCCGCCCGAAAGAACCTTGACCTTCTTGTCAATATCCTCACCTCGGAATAGGAAAGCACCTAAAATATCTCTCAATCGCGTGCGAATATCACCAACGGCAACTCTATCCAAAGTGTCAAATACGGTAAAGTCGCCATCCATCAAATCATCTTGATTTTGGGCATAGTAACCGATATTGACATTTGCGCCGAGCTTGATGCTACCCTCGGTTTGTTCCAACTCGCCGATAAGCATGCGGGCCATAGTGGTCTTACCCTCGCCATTGCGGCCCACAAGAGCAATCTTCTGCCCGCGCTCGATGGTGAATGTAGCACCAGAGAAGATGTGTTTCTGACCAAAAGATTTACCGACCTCCTTAATCTCGGCTACGATCTGTCCCGAACGTGGCGCGGGTGGAAATTTGATATTGAGGCGAGATAAATCCTCCTCATCTACCTCGATACGCTCCAGACGCTCCAACTGCTTTATACGCGACTGTACCTGATTACTTTTGGTGGGTTTGTAGCGGAATTTTTCGATAAACTCCTCGGTCTTCTCGATGAGTTTCTGTTGGTTTTCGTATGCCGCCATCTGTTGCACTCGGCGCTCTGCTCTGAGCTCAACAAATTTCGAGTAAGGAACTTTATAATCGTAGATGTGTCCCAACGAAAGCTCTATGGTGCGTGTTGTGACGTTATCCAAAAAGGCTCTATCGTGGGAGATAAGTAATACTGCTCCGTTGTAGTTCTTAAGATACTCCTCCAACCATTGGATACTCTCGATATCGAGGTGGTTGGTAGGCTCATCGAGCAGGAATATCGAAGGGCGTTGCAAAAGCAACTTTGCAAGCTCAATACGCATACGCCAACCGCCCGAAAACTCTTTGGTTGGGCGATCGAAATCGGTGCGCTTGAATCCCAAACCGAGCAAAGTCTTTTCTATGTCGGCTTCGCGTGTATCACCGCCCAAGATGTGGTAACGATCCTGTGCTTCGTTGAGGCGGTGTATGAGTGTAGAGTATTCCTCCGACTCGTAATCGGTACGCTCGGCAATCTCGGTGGTAATCTTCTCGATCTGGGCCTCCAGACGTAACACCTCATCAAAAGCCTTTTCGGTCTCGGCTTTCAGAGTTGTGGTGTCAGCCACGCGCATCTGCTGAGGCAGGTAGCCGATGCTACATTCGCCGTTGAGTGTAACAGCACCCTCGCTTGGCTCTTGCTCGCCTGTGATGATGCGTAGCAGAGTGGTCTTGCCAGCTCCGTTTTTACCGACCAATCCGATACGGTCCTTCTCGTTAATCATAAACGATATGCTGTCGAAGAGAGTCCATCCTCCGTAGCTTACCGTCAAATTATCAAGTGAAATCATACTCTATCCTCTCTCTATGCTTCAAGCATTTTAATAATCTCCTGCTCTGGGTCTTGAGCTCCAAATACTGCACTACCAGCAACTAATACATCAGCACCTGCCTCGAATACCTCACCAGCATTTGCAGCGGAGATACCTCCATCTACCTGAATAAGGAACTCTAAACCTCGTTCTTTGCGGATTCGATCCAACTCTCGAATCTTGTTCAAAGCCGAAGGTATGAATGATTGTCCACCGAAACCTGGCTCAACACTCATCACCAAAACCATATCGACCTTATCCAGCAATCCATCCAATGCCGAGACCTCGGTCTTGGGTTTGATAGAGATGCCTGCCTTGGCTCCTGCTCCTTTAATCAATGAGATACATTCAAGGCTCTTTTGCGTAGCTTCAATGTGGAATGTAACCCAATCAGCTCCTGCTTTTACGAACTTCTCGACATAATTTTCGGGCTCTACAATCATCAGGTGTACATCTAAAACTTTGCTTGTGGCTTTGCGTATAGGCTTCATTACGGGGAACCCAAACGAGATGTTGGGGACAAAAACACCATCCATAACATCTATGTGTACCCATTGGGCCGCACTTCGATCAATCATTTTGGTATCACGCTCCAAATTGCCAAAATCGGCAGAGAGCATCGAGGGAGAGATTATTCGTGTCATTCTTAAATTGTTTTCGAGTGAGCAAAGATACTAATTTAATGGCGAATTTACGAATTAAAATGGCTCGTTTGTTTAAAATTGATTCTGCGATTTTGTAAGTCTGCTAAATAATGTTATTTTTGTGAGCGAAAAATCAAATAAACAAAGGATTTTATGAAGAGAATAATTGTTGCGATAGTAGCTCTGATGGCTACAATTGGAGTTTCGGCTCAGGATCTACGTTATGGAGTCGTAAGCGGTGTTAACTTTTCTTGGGAGAGAGGAAAAGTTGGTGATGTAGGTGTATCATCTGATAGCTATATCGGATTCCAGGCAGGAGTTAAGGCCGAGATGGATCTTGCATCATATATTACTGATGGATTCTATGCCGAGGGATCTTTGCTCTATAATCTCAAGGGTGGTAGCTATTCAGATGGTCATTCAAATCTGGGCTATCTGCAGTTGCCTGTGAATTTTGGTTACCGATTGTCTGTAGCCGAGAATTTATCTGTAATTGGTAGCTTGGGCCCATACTTCGGATTGGGTATCTTGGGAAAGGATGTTACTAAGGCTGATAATTCAAAGGTGAAGACTGATGTCTTCGGTTCACGTTTGCAGCGTTTCGATTTCGGGTTGAACTACAAACTCGGTGTGGAGATGTGGGATAAGTGGCAATTCTATCTCGGCTTTGAGCATAGTTTGCTTAATTTGATGAAGACCGAGAAGGAGGTTACTGATAAATTTAAGTCCAACGTAGTAAACTTCTACATCGGCACTGCATTGATGTTCTAAACTTGGGAGTGAAAGTTTTTTCATATTGCGAGACTTGAAATACGGGTCTCGCATATTTTTTGTATCTCATGGAGGTGAGTTTTTTAACTATAAAAAGTATGAAAAAGTTTTTACCTCTATTTTTGGTTGCGCTTATGGCTTCTGCGTCAGTGTCGGCTCAGAACTTGCGCTATGGTATTACAGGTGCCATGAATCTAAGTAACTACGCCATAGAGATAGGTGGCGTGGAGTATAGTCCCGATTCGAGGGTAGGGTTTAATGCGGGATTCCGCATGGAGATGGAGGCTCCGTTTATTTATGACGGCTTCTATTTCGATGCTGAGCTTCTGCTTAGTTCCAAAGGAGCTAAGGTTAAGGGTGAGCAGGAGGGTGTAGCTGTGGAGAATATCGTACGCCCATACTATCTCGAATTGCCGATTCATATAGGCTATCGTTATATGTTCGGAAGTGGTAAGGTCGGTCTCTTTGGCTCATTTGGTCCGTATATGGGCGTTGGAATCTTCGGCACAAATAAATTGACCGTAGGTGACCAAAGCTCCAAGCCTGATGCTTTCAGCAGTGATGGTCTGAAACGATTTGATTTTGGATTGGGGCTTCGTGGCGGAGTGCAGATGTTCGACCACTACCGCATCTTTATCGGCTACGATTGGGGTTTGCTGAATATCTCGCAGGGCGATAATAAAATCAACAACCGCAATCTATACATAGGAGCATCATACATGTTCTAAGTCATGTTATGCAACTTCAAAGCAAAGGGGTTGTCCTTCAAAATTTTGTTGGACAACCCCTCTCTATTATTTGGCAGGTGCATATTCTATCAGCGTTGCGCTGCGAGGTAACTTAAGTTCTATTTTCAGAACCTTCTTTAGTTCTGCGCCATTTAGAGTCTTTGTCGTGCCATCGGTGTAGCTTGTGAGTGTATAATTTTTCTCGTTGTCGATGGCTCTAAGGCTTACTTCGATGCTCTCCTGAATGTTGGCAGCACGGCGGAAGGCGATGATGATACCCGTATCATCCGTCTGGCGGTGGAGCTGATATGCAAGCCATACATCTTCTCCCGTATTCTCTGTAATGCCCGTCAGTGGATAGTAATCCTCCATATAGTAGGGGCGTATCTGCTTGAATTTTGCTATCACTTTTTGCATCTCGGGGATTGAGTTGCGCTGACTCAGCAGCTCCCAATTCATTACCGTTGCGCTGCTCATGCTAGAAAGGAAATTGTACGAGTCTGCACCATACAATCCTGTGCCGTGATATGGCAGGAAGAAGTTGAGTCCATAGGTGTGGCATTGATATCCGTTAGGCTCTCCGTATTGGTAGTCGGTGCGCCAAAGCGGTATGCTGCGTGATGTAGTCTCCAAGTCGATGCGTCTGCCGCCCGAAGCGCAGTTGTCGATTATCATCTGAGGGAATCGCTCCAGCAGGTAGTCCCAATACTTATATAACCCCTCTACATAGCGTATCTCCTTCATGCCTATGCGCTTAGGCTCATCGTACTTTGCCCAATAGTGAGCAGCTGCCATATTGAAATCCTGACGATAGTAATCTATGCCGTTTTGCTCGATAAAATCACCTATGTATTTGCACAACCACTCGTTGGCTTCAGCATTTCCTAAGTCGAAAAGCGAGTTCGCGCTACCATCGCGCAAGAGCCACTGCGGATGCTCGCGCTCCATTATCGTACCTTGATATACGCGCTCAGGCTCAAACCAAACCATAAATTTCGAGCCTACACGATGCGCAGCCTCTGCGATTGGCTTTAAGCCTTGAGGGAAACGCTCCTTGTCAACCTTCCAGTTTCCTACGGTGTTCCACCATGTGCCATTTATTCCGCCTGAGCCTTCGTACCAACCTGCGTCTAACCAGAAAACTTCGGGTAGAATGCCGAACATCTTGTATCGTTTAACCAATGCTACTGCCAATTCTTCGGTCAAGCATCCGTACTCATTACATGGCGCAGGATCACCCCAATCGAAACCTCCACAAAGTGGCGTGTGCCCAAACTTATCATCTACCTTATGCGTGTGATGATCTTTGATAAAACGGCGGAATGAGTTTTGCCCAATCATGTAATCCTCGCCCTGCCAAAAGAGTATGGCGATGCGAGGTGTGCGGATTGACTCGTTGGGTAGCAGGTGCAGATCCATATTCTTCATGCCTGAAGAGAATCTCACCTGCTTGGCTGCCGAAACAGTGAAGTTAGCTTCCCATGTACCTGTCCAGCCAATGGTAGCTACTATGTCGTTGCCATCGGGCGATATGAGGTTGAAGAATGGGAATGCCGAAGTGTCAGATGATCTACCATTTGCAGGCTCCTTGTGGAGTGGTTTTTCTGCGGTGATGGGGTAGATGCGAGGGTGAAAATCGGTGCGACTATGGCTATTACCATCGGGATTCAGCACTTCGAAGGGCTCTTCGCTTTGGCTCTTTAGTGTGTAGTCTATGACCTTCACCTGCTTGATTTGCTGACTGTTCTCCTTCGCCGTATTGCTAAAGTAGAGAAGCCACTCTGCGGCATTGTCATCTTTGAAACCCTCGATATGACAGTCCACCTTCAATCCACCCTTAGGCTCGGAATATGTGACGATGTATTTTACAGCATCCTCGCTCTGGCTCTCAACCTTCTGGATTGAGTGTCGCCATCGGCGGATAAATTCCTTTGAATTTTGATCGCCATAGACAAACGAGAATGGAGGAAGTTTGCCTTTGGCGAAGGTCGATGTGATCCACTTTTCTACATCTTTGGGTACGCTTATCTGTTGTGAGGTCTGGCAAAAGGCATTTGCCGAAAAGAAGATTGATAGCGTGGCGATAAGTAGTTTTAGGTATTTCATATATTTCAGTTTTTCTTTCTCTACAAAATTAGCAAAATTCATCTAATAATGTTATTTTTGTTGCTAAATTATTGATTGTTATGGCTTGTGATAAACTCTTTTGGCAGCGATTGGACGAATTGCTTGCATCGAAGAATATAGTGATAGATCGTCCCAAGGGATCTCATC
>JAFOZN010000084.1 GCA_017391185.1 Alistipes sp.
CAAAGAGGAGGATGTAGAGGAGCTGATAGGAGCAGTGTAATTCAAAATTACGCCGAATGAATCGGCGTTTCTTCCTCGCGGCTCGGCAAAGGGTGCAAGCACCCTCTGCTCTCGCTCCGCAGCGTCAGTTCAAAATTCAAAATTGCGAGTGCTGAAGAAGGTAAAAAAGAAATAAATAAACATAAAAACCTAAGACTATGAAGAAATTGTGGATGTTAATGGTGGCGATGATGTTATCGGTGACGTTATCTGCCGCAGAGAGCGAGAAAAAAGTTGAAGTAAAGGTGGATGGTGTGACTACCCAAATCACCTTCTACTCGCCCGAAATCGTGCGCGTAGTGAAATTCCCTGAGGGAGCCACTTGGCAGAATCGCCAAAGTCTGGTAGTAACTCTTCTGCCTGAGCAGGATATGAAGATTACACGCAAGGAGAGCGCCTCATCTATCACGCTGAGCAGCAATGCGCTGAGCGTTGTGGTGGATAAGAAGAGTGGCTTGGTGCAGTTCCTCCAGAAGGGTAAAAACCTCTTGAAGGAGAGTGCCTACGACTTCAAACTCCGCGAGGATGGCGAGGACAAGGGCAGTTTCCGCACCATGATACGCTACCAACTCGACAAGGATGAGCCAATCTACGGTTTGGGTGCGATACAGGATGGCAAGATGAATCGCCGCAACTCACATTTCCGCATGATGGAGCAGTCGAACTTGCAGGATTATCAATATGTAATCCAATCTTTGAAGGGTTGGGGACTCTATTGGGATAACTATTCGCGTGCCAGCTTTACCGACAACGATGAGGGCATGACCTTCTCGGCTGAGGTGGGCGATGCTATCGACTACTACTTCATGGCTGGCGGCTCGGCAGATGGTGTGAATGCGCAGATGCGTAAACTCAGCGGTAAGGTGCCTATGTTCCCACTCTGGACATTCGGCTATTGGCAGTGCCGCGAGCGTTATAAGACTCCACAAGAGTTGTTGGAGGTGGTCTATTGGCACCGCAAGAATGGTGTTCCGTTGGATGGTATCATTCAGGATTGGCAGTATTGGGGCAGCAACTATCTCTGGAATGCGATGGACTTCTTGGGTGAGCCATACCACAACGGCAAGTGGATGGTCGAGGAGGTACACCGCCACAATGCCCACCTGATGATCAGCGTATGGGCGAGCTTCGGCCCTCAGACTCAGGCCTACAAGCAACTCGCCGAGAAGGATCTGATGTACGACTTCCAGACATGGCCACAGAGTGGTCTGACGTTCTGGCCTCCACGCATGGATTATCCAAGCGGTGTGAGGGTTTATGACGCCCTCAGCCCTGAGGCACGCGAGATCTATTGGCAGAACATGAAGCGTCTGGTGGATTACGATATTGATGCTTGGTGGATGGACTCTACCGATCCCGATGCCTTCAATGTCAAGGATGAGCACTATGAGCACAAGGCGGGCGACGGCACATGGCGCCGTTACCGCAACGCCTTCCCATTGGCTTCGGTGAGTGGTATATATGGCAATTTGCGTAAGAATTCCGAGGATAAGCGTGTATTTATCATGACTCGCTCGGCATTTGCTGGTCAGCAGCGTTATGGCGCAGGCTTGTGGAGTGGTGATGTGGCCTCATCGTGGGATATGTTGCGCAAGCAGATGCCATTGGGTTTGAACTACACTATGACAGGTTGCCCTAACTTCAACACCGACATCGGTGGCTTCTTCTGTGGCTCTTACAACACCCGTGGCGGTGGCTCAGCACCTCGCAATAGCCAATATCAGGAGTTGTACGTGCGTTGGATGCAGTATGCTCTCTTCTGCCCTGTATTCCGCAGCCATGGCGCAGATGCTCCACGCGAGATATATCAATTTGGTAAGCGCGGTGATGCGGCATTTGACGCCATCGAGAAGACTATCCGTCTGCGATACCAGCTCCTGCCTTATATTTATAGCACAGCATGGCAGGTGACATCCAACGATGAGAGCTACATGCGTGCTTTGGTCTATGACTTCCCAGAGGATAAGCGAGTTTGGGATATGGGCAACGAGTTCCTCTTTGGTCGCAGTATCTTGGCTACCCCTATCGACTCACCTCAATACACCGAGGAGAAGATCGTGCGCGAGGATGCCATGAGTGGCTGGAACAGACGTGAGGCCACTGCCGAGGCTAAGCAGGGAGTGGACTTCACTGAGTCGAAGAGCGCAACAAAATATCTGCCTCAGGGCGCCGACTGGTATGACTTCTGGACCGAGAAACGCTACAAGGGCGGTCAGGATGTCACCATCGAGACTTCGCTCGACAAGGGCCCTATGTTTGTACGCGCGGGCTCTATCCTCCCTTTGGCACCTGTCGTGCAGTATGCCGAGCAGAACAAGTGGGAGAAGTTGGAAATCGTGGTATATCCTGGTGCAGACGCAACATTTACCCTCTATGAGGATGAGGGCGACAACTACAACTACGAGAAGGGCGCATACTCTACCATCCGATTCTCTTGGGATGATAAGCGTGGTCGCCTTACGATTGGTGCTATAGAGGGCGAGTATCCAGGTATGCTCCAGAAGCGCACATTCGATATCCGCATCGTAGGCAAAGAGGGTGTCCGCACCGTAGAGTACACAGGTCAGCAGGTGAAATTATAAACGAAACGACAAATTTTGGGGGATGAAAAGAATGGCATGATATTTTGATTTTCCGAGGATTTTTATATTTTTGTACATGTTTAACCCTAAAATTTTATGCGTATGAAGAAGCTGATTTTGGCAGTCGTATTTTGTATGTTGGCTGCGACAACTTTTGCACAAAACAATGGTTTGGGTATTCGAGCTGGTAGCGGAGTGGAATTGCAGTATGAACGATACTTTGATTCAGGTAATGTATTGAAGGTAAATGGAGGTCTCTTTGACTTCGATGGTAACTTCTTCGGTACAGCGATTTACGATTGGGAGGTTTGCAACTGGGCTAACTGGACTCCAAATGCAGGCGATTGGTTCTTGCAGGCAGGTGTCGGAGGTGCATTAGGTCTGTGGAAGGATGATTTGAATCTCGGCGTAGCAGGTAATGTTGCTTTCGGTATTCATTTCAGTGGCGCTCCAATCACTTTGGCGGTAGATTATCGCCCTACGGTGTTTTTGTTGAATGATCGTATCGGCGATGGTTTCGGCAACTTTGGCCTAAGCTGTACGTTTAGATTCTAAACCGATTGTTTTTTTCTAAAAGAGGTCTTCGGACCTCTTTTTTTCTTTTTGGCGATCTACCCTCCCCACACCATTCCTCTCTCCACTCTCATCTTTCATCTTTCCTCTCTCCTCTTTAATCTTTAATTCTCCCTTGCAGGGGCATAATAATTGTTGTACCTTTGTAGAGATTGTATTGCGATTCGGAAAATCAATAAATATATATAGGTATGGAACTAAAGAAGATACTTGATGTGCGCCGCAGCACACGCAAATTCCTTGAGCAGCCTGTCGAGAAGGAGAAGTTGGAGAGAGTATGCCAGATGGCTCTGCAAGCACCATCATCTCGCAATAGTCGCTCGACACGTCTAATGGTAGTGACCGACAAAGAGAAGTTGGAGTCTTTGGCAAAGATGCGTGACTACGGCTCAGCGTTTATGAAGAACGCCACCGCTGCCATCATCGTCATGGGCGATAAGGAGGCGAGCGATTTGTGGCTCACCAACTGCGTTATCTCGACCACCATCCTCCAGCTTGCTATCGTGGATGAGGATTTGGCTTCGTGCTGGGTGCAGATTGACGGACGTCCTGTGTTGCAGGCCGAGCCCGATGGTAAGTTAGCAGAGGAGTATGTGCGCGAGTTGTTGGATATCCCAGCAAAGTATGGTCTGTTGTGTGCCGTGGCACTGGGTTATTCCGATTTTAAGCCAGCGGATCTGCCACCATATCAGGGCGAGGAGCGCATCATCTGGAAATAAGCCCTTATACGACAAGGAGATAAAGAAAGTGTCTGACCCAAAGGATCAGACACTTTCTTTTAACTATTTCGCTTTGCGAGTTTGTAGCCCCTTAAGCCACTCGCTCAGCAGCGTTTGCCACTCTCGCTTATGCTCGAAACTATCGTTGAAACCCCATCCATGACCTCCTGTAGGGAAGAAATGTAGCTCAGTGGGAATATTCAGAGCCTTGAGCTGAGCATGAAAATCGCCACTATTTTGAGGATTCACACCCGTATCATTTGACGAGTGTACCAAGAATGTAGGCGGAGTCTTGGAGTTTATCTTCAGATTTGGGTCCCACCTATCGGTCAGCTCCTGCGAGCGATCCGCACCCAAAAGATTGTCATACGAGCCCTTATGAGCAAGAGCTGGATTACCCGTCACCACGGGGTAGAACAAGATGGCAAAATCGGCACGCACCTTAGCATGGCGGCTCTTTTCGCCATTGGAAGCCAACATACCCACAGCAGTCGAGGCTGCCAAGTGACCACCCGCCGAGAAGCCCATGATACCCACCTGACTAAGACTCTTACGGCCAGCATAATCCTGCTTCATATAGCGCAGAGCCTCTGCCGCATCCTCCATCGGTACTTGTGCTACGCCATTGGGCATACGATACTTCAACACCGCCGCCGTAATGCCCTGCTCGGCAAACCACTCGGCAAACTGATGTCCCTCGTGGCCCATAGCCACCAAGAAGTAGCCTCCTCCTGGGCATATCACCACAGCCTGTCCCGTAGCCTTGGCGGGATTAGCCTCGTAGATATAGAGTTCGGCCGAAGTGGTGTATGAGATACGCTCCTGCCCCTCATCCTTCTCCTCAACCTGAAGGTGGTTGGAGTGGGGAGCCGAAGTGTTATCCCACAACTTGACGGTTATATTCTGTGCCTGACTATTCATCATCATAAGCGAGGCAAAAAAAGCCATCGCAAGCCTTATTCGATTAAACATTTGACCTCTATTTAGTACTACTTGATCTTCAAACGGCCCTTGACGTAGTCGCAGACATGATCCACAAACTTGTAGCTGCCTGTACCTGGAGCTGCGTTATTCTGGAAGCAGTGAGGTCTGAGAGCCAAAGTGTGCAACTCGCACTGGATACCCATGCTACGCATCTTCTCCCAAATCTTCACCGAGTTCATCGCTGCCCAACCATCGGCATCGCCATGCAGGAAGAGCATAGGTGCAGTACTAAGGTCGAAGCTGAACTCTGGCACAAGCACTGCGCTGTCGGCATTACCGCCTGTGGTGTTGTTCTTATCTGCGCCATCGGTCAAAGCGTATGCAGGGTAGATACCTACACCCCACTGCACGTTGCAAGGGAGCTTATCCACATTGTCGATAGGCAGATATGATTGGTGGCGAGAGCTTGTCACACCCATCAGTGTGAGGTGACCGCCTGCCGAGCTACCCATGATACCGATATTGTTTGGATCGAGGCCATAATTTGCCGCCTGAGAACGTACCAGACGGATTGTGCGCTGGAGATCCTGCCAAGCTGTAGTATGCTTTGCGAGTCCCTTTGGACGTGGTGTGCGGTACTTCAACGTAACCACCGTTATGCCCATCTCGTTGAGTCGGCGGCGCACGGGAGCAACCTCAAAACCATCGGGATCGTTACCCTGATAGCTACCGCCCGAATAGATGATCTGGATACCCTTCGACTTGATATCCTTCGGCATGTGCCACTCGATGTAAGGCTTGCACTGGTGATCCTGCTTATCGGGCATCTTACCCTCAGGCCATACATCCTGAGTAATCTTGTCGGCACGAGCCTCATCGCTTGCATAACGCTCCATGATCGAAACCTCCTTCTCCAACTCGCCCATATAGCCCATCTGACGCATGAAATCTACGGCACGGTCGAAACCAAATGCGCCGTGTCCCTTGTCGGGATAGAGGTGCAACTCGGCTGGAATCTTCATCTCGCGCAACTTGCGATAGACCAAAGTAGAGCCGTTAGGCGAATAGATATCTGTACCACCATGATGCAATGTCATAGGGCAAGTCTTGGCATCGAACTTGAAGCACTCCGAGATCTTGACATCTATGCCATAACCATCGCGGATGGCTGGTGAGCCTGTCTCAGCATCCGAAGTGACATAAGCAGGGGCATTTACCACCGCCCAATTGATATGGCAAGGCACATCGTCCAACTTATCGACCTTCTCGTAGGCTGGAGTCTGCGAAGATGTAGCCAACATAAGTGCCAAGTGAGAGCCTGCCGACATCGAAATCACGCCAATCTTCTCTGGGTCGTAGCCACGCTTGCGGGCCTCATCGCGCACCATGCGTACGGCACGCTGACCATCCTCCCATGCAGTCTGAAAAATCGGAAGTCCCACAGGGCGTGGTGTACGATATACGAAGTTCACGGTCTGGAAACCGAGTTTGGTGAGCTCCTCACGCCACATCTTGATAAGTCCCACATCGCAGCAATTCTGATAGCTACCGCCTGAGATGAGGATCATACAAGCGTCATTATCCACCGCCTTGTCGGGCTTCGCACCCCACTCAAGGTATGCAACACGATATTTGTCGGCATCGAAACCCTCTTTGCCCGCCTCATCGGTCATGGCTGCAATCTGATGCTGCTGACTGTTAGGCATCTTACCCTTAGGCCATACGGCCACTCGCTCCAAGGCATTGGCGCACATTACGCTCATCAGGGCAAGCAATAGAATAAAGGACTTTCTCTTCATTGTTTTATTACGTTTTTAGGTTCTTTAGGTTAGGTTTTGGTTTGGATGAAGGCTTACATCACGATATTGATAATCTTGCCTGGCACCACGATAATCTTCTTTGGAGCCTTGCCCTCAAGCCACTTCTGTGCGCCCTCGGTGTTGACAATATCTGACTGAATCTCCTGAGGCTTCTTATCCAAAGCGTAGGTCTGCTTGAAGCGCAACTTACCGTTGACCATCACAGGATACTCAAACTCGCTCTCCACCAAATACTTCTCATCCCACTCAGGATATGCAGCATCGAAGATCGACTCGGCGTGTCCCATAGCCTCCCACAACTCCTCGGCAATGTGAGGAGCAAATGGTGCGATAAGGATGGTGAGTGGCTCAAGCACCTCGCGCTTGTGGCACGCTCCCAACTCATTGAGACAGATCATGAATGCCGAGATAGAGGTATTGAACGAGAAGTTCTCGATATCCTCACGAATCTTCTTGATGGTCTTGTGCAGAGTCTTGAGCTCAGCCGCTGAAGCCTTCTCCTCGTTGAGAGCGAATACCCCCTCACGATCGTAGAACAGACGCCAGAACTTACGCAAGAACTTGTGTACACCGTCAATACCGTTGGTATCCCAAGGCTTCGACTGCTCCAAAGGACCGAGGAACATCTCATACATACGCAATGTGTCGGCACCGTAGTTCTCAACGATATTATCTGGATTGACCACGTTGAACATCGACTTCGACATCTTCTCGATAGCCCAACCGCAGACATATTTACCATCCTCCAAGATAAACTCCGCATCTCGGAACTCTGGACGCCATGCACGGAATGCCTCCAAGTCGAGCTGATCGTTCTTGACGATATTCACATCCACGTGGATCTCCTGAGTCTCGTAATCCTTCTTAAGGCCGAGTGAAACAAACTTATTTGTACCCACTACACGATATACGAAGTTCGAGCGGCCCTGAATCATACCCTGATTTACCAACTTCTTGAATGGCTCCGACTCGCATACATAACCCAAATCGTAGAGGAACATATTCCAGAAACGAGAGTACATCAAGTGACCTGTAGCGTGCTCGATACCGCCGATGTAGAGATCCACATTACGCCAATAGTCGTTGGCCTCTTTCGATACCAAAGCCTCTGAATTGCGAGGATCCATATAGCGGAGATAGTAAGCCGAAGAACCAGCGAAGCCCGGCATAGTCGAGAGCTCGATCTGGTTGCCCTCCCACTGCCAATCCTTCACACGTGCCAAAGGTGGCTCACCCTGCTCGGTAGGACCGAAGTTCTCGATAGGAGGCAACTCCAAAGGAAGTGCGCTCTCTGGCAATGGATAGGCTGTGTCGCCCTTATAATATACGGGGAATGGCTCACCCCAATATCTCTGACGAGAGAAGATAGCATCGCGCAAGCGGTAGTTGATGAGCTTCTTACCCAAACCACGCTTCTCGACCTCCTCGAACATGGCTGGGATAGCCTCCGTAACATCCATACCTGTCAAGAAGCCTGAATTGATCATCTTACCCGACTTGGCATCGTATGACTCCACCTCGATATTGCCGCCCTCGACTACAGGCACGATATCCAGACCGAAGTGACGTGCAAAGGCATAATCGCGAGAGTCGTGTGCTGGCACAGCCATGATAGCTCCTGTACCGTAGCCTGCCAATACATAGTCTGAAATATAGATAGGAATAGCCTTGCCTGTGAATGGGTTGATGGCGTATGAGCCTGTCTGGACACCACTCACACGGCGAGTCTCGGCGATACGCTCGCGCTCAGAACGCTTCTTCGACTGAGCGATATACTCCTCGACCTGAGCCTTCTGCTCTGGTGTGGTGAGCTCCTCCACCCACTCGTGCTCAGGAGCGATAACCATGAATGTCACACCGAAGATGGTGTCGGGGCGAGTGGTGAAGATCTCCAACTTACGCTCCGAATCCTTCACATCGAAGAATACCTGAGCACCCACCGAGCGTCCGATCCAGTTACGCTGAATCTCTTTCAGTGAGTCGCTCCACTCCAATGTCTCCAAACCATCCAACATACGCTGGGCATAGGCTGTAACACGCAGACTCCACTGCTTCATGCGCTTCTGCTCGACAGGAAAACCGCCACGTACCGACAAACCATCCTTAACCTCATCGTTGGCCAATACAGTACCCAACTGAGGACACCAATTCACCATAGTGTCGGCGCGGTATGCCAAGCGGTAGTTCTGCAATACATTCTCCTTCTCCTCCTCTGAATATGCGGCCCACTCTTCGGCAGTGAACTTTAGAGGCGTAGTACAAGCCACATCCAAGCCCTCGGTACCCTTCTGAGAGAAGTGCTCCACGAGCTTCTCGATAGGCTCTGCCTTCTGCGAGAGGTTGCAGTAGAAGTGATCATACATCTTCAGGAATGCCCACTGAGTCCACTTGTAATACTCAGGCTCGCAGGTACGCACCTCACGATCCCAATCGTAGCAGAAACCGATCTTGTCCATCTGCTCGCGGTAGCGGTTGATGTTCTGCTCGGTAGTCACGGCAGGGTGCTGACCTGTCTGGATAGCATACTGCTCGGCTGGCAAACCGAACGCATCGTAACCCATAGGGTGCAATACATTGAAACCGCACAGACGCTTATATCGAGAGTAGATATCCGATGCAATATATCCCAGCGGGTGGCCTACGTGCAGACCAGCTCCTGATGGATATGGGAACATATCGAGTACATAAAATTTGGGGCGAGTGTTATCGACCTCCACATGGTAGGTTTTGCGATCGTTCCAAAGCTTTTGCCACTTGGTTTCGATCTCTTTGAAATTGTATTCCATTTTTATTGTTGTTTTTGATTATTTGCTTCTAACTTGCAAATATACATATATTAATTCAAAATTCACCCGTTACGGGTGTTTTATTAATTTTCTCGCTGAAGAAAGTTGTCTGTTGTGCGTCAGTCTGATCTCGGCAGAAGCATTTTTGCACCCGTAACGGGTGTTTTATGAGAGAGGAGAGAGGAAAAATGAAAGAGGAGAGAGGAAAAATGAAAGAGGAGAGAGGAAAAATTACCGCGCGTAAGCAACAATCTCGGCAGAAGCATTGGCGGAAGGAGAGCTAAACAACTTTCTTATGCAAGGGTGGTATCCCTCTAATAAAACAGGTCTTAGACCTGCTGTGGCATGACGTGCTAAATGAGATAAAGTAAAAAATTTACCGCACATAGGCCAAAAATAATCTTGAATTTTGAATTACAAGCTAATTATATTAACTTTGCAACGATTGTGGCCATCAAAAACCTAATCTTAGGCTAAGGCGGTGGCTCAGAGCCAGAAATAATTTTAAACTTTAGAGATATTATGAGCGTTGAACTCAGTGAATTGGAACAGTTGAGACGTAAGTCACTCACAGCTCTCAGAGAGTTGGGCATCGAGCCTTATCCTGCTGAGATGTACGATGTTACAGCAACAACTGCCGAGTTGTCGGAGAATTTGACAGAGGAGAACAAAGAGCAGTATGCCGAGGTGCGTATCGCGGGTCGAATAATGAGCCGCCGCATCATGGGTAGCGCTTCATTCTTCGAGTTGCAGGACCACACAGGTCGTATTCAGGTCTATATCCGCCGTGACGACATTTGCCCAGAGGGCGATCCTACACTCTACAACACAGTTTTCAAAAAGTTGTTGGATATTGGCGACTTTGTAGGTGTCGAGGGTTTCGGCTTCATCACCAACACAGGCGAGAAGTCGGTACACTGCCAGAAGTTGACCGTAATCTCGAAGTCTATCCGTCCGCTGCCTATCGTCAAGGAGAAGGATGGCAAGCTCTTCGATGCACTCACAGACCCTGAGGTGCGTTACCGCCAGCGTTGTTTGGATTTGGTGGTAAATCCTCATGTGCGTGAGGTGTTCGTAAAGCGTGCCAAGATCATGGCTACCATGCGTGAGTTCTTCAACGAGCATGGCTATTTGGAGGTGGAGACCCCTATCCTTCAGCCAATCCCTGGTGGTGCTTCGGCGCGTCCTTTCATCACTCACCACAACGCACTTGACACAGACTTCTATATGCGAATCGCTACCGAGCTTTATCTTAAGCGTCTGATCGTGGGTGGTTTCAATGGTGTATATGAGTTTGGTAAGAACTTCCGCAACGAGGGTATGGACCGCACTCACAACCCTGAGTTTACATGTATGGAGATCTATGTAGCATACAAGGATTACAAGTGGATGATGGGCTTTACGGAGCAGATGTTGGAGCGTGTAGCAATGGCTACCAACGGCACCACAGAGCTTGAGATTGACGGTAAGCAGATCTCGTTCAAGGCTCCATTCCGCCGCGTGACCATGACCGATGCTATCCTTGAGAAGACAGGCTACGATATCACAGGCCAGTCGGAGGAGCAGCTCCGCGAGGCTTGCGCTCGTCTGAATGTCGAGACCGATGAGACTATGGGTAAGGGTAAGCTCATCGATGCTATCTTTGGTCAGTATTGCGAGGGCGATTTGATCCAGCCTACATTCGTGTGCGACTATCCACGCGAGATGTCACCGCTGTGTAAGCGTCACCGCGACAATCAGGATCTCACCGAGCGTTTCGAGCTCTTCGTAAACGGTAAGGAGCTTTGTAACGCATACTCTGAGCTTAATGATCCAATCGACCAGTTGGAGCGCTTCCAGGAGCAGTTGAAGCTCTCGGAGAAGGGCGATGACGAGGCGATGTTTATCGATAGAGAGTTTGTACGTGCTTTGGAGTACGGTATGCCATCATGCTCAGGTATGGGTATCGGTATCGACCGTCTGACAATGTTCATGACCAACCAGACTTCGATTCAGGATGTGTTGTTCTTCCCTACGATGCGCCCAGAGAAGAAGGTTGTGGCAGACGATCCTGCAAAATATGTTGAGGCAGGCTTGCCTGAGGAGTGGGTTGCCCCTATCCAGAAGATGGGTTACATCACCGTTGAGTCGTTCCAGAAGACTGCGGCTTCGGGTGGCGGTAAGCTCTTCAACGACCTTTGTGGCTTCAATAAGAAGAACAAGTTGGGCTTGGCTACAGCCGAGGTGAAGGCTTGGATTGATGGCCAGAAGGAGTAGTAAGTGTTGCATTTGGTCGCTTGAATATGGATCGGGGCGAGGTAATCATATATCAATCTTCGGATGGACAGACCGAGTTGGATGTCCGTTTGGAAGGTGATACCGTATGGTTATCGCAGGCTCAACTATCATCACTTTTTGGAAGTGATCGAACCTCTATAGGTCGACACATTCGGAATATATATAAGAGTGGGGAATTGATAGAAAATGCAACTTGTGCATTTTTTGC
>JAFOZN010000085.1 GCA_017391185.1 Alistipes sp.
GGTGTGCTGATTCATCAAAACAGCATTATTGACAACACCGTCAATGCCACAGCTTCGGTTTGGGTTACATCCGTATTAGATAAGTCGTGTGACCTCTCTATTACGGTACGCGCCCCGACAGGTGATGTGGTGCACTCTCGCTTTTTGAAGGGACGTATCGAAAAGGATGCCCCTATCGACATTCCATTCACGCTGGAAGAGCCTCTGCTATGGAGTCCAAGCGAGCCTAACCTCTACACCATCACCATCGGTATAGGCCATCGCCAAGAGGATGAGGTGACCGTCACAACAGGTTTCCGCAAAATCGAGGCTGCAAGCAAGAGTGGTCTGAAGATCAACGGTAAGCGCATCCAGATACAAGGTGTTACACTCTATCACGACCGTGCGGCAATAGGTAGCGCATTGCGTACACGACACTATGATGAGGATTTGGAGCATATCAGCGATATCGGCGCCAACGCCATACGCTCGGCTACCGCTCCACACTCACAATATCTCTACGATTGTTGCGATCAGAATGGTCTGCTCGTATGGATCGACACTCCATTTACCAGAGCTCCATATCTGAGCGATTTCTTCTACTACCCGACCGATAAGTTCAAGCACAATGGCTTGCAGCAGCTCCGCGAGATCATTGCTCAGAACATCAACCACCCATCGGTAGTGATGTGGGGTATCTACTCTTTGGCATGGCTCAGAGGTGACAACATATTGGATTTTGTCAAGGATCTCAACAACACCGCCAAGCAGATGGATCCTTCGCGTCCAACGGTAGCGTGCAGTAATCAAGATGGTGAGATCAACTTCGTCACAGACCTCATCGTATGGCAACAGAATTTGGGTTGGGAGCGAGGAAACATCAGCGACATCAAGGTTTGGAGCGACAAACTCCACACCGAGTGGGCACATCTACGCTCTGCAGTGGCCTATGGCGAGGCGGGATCTATCGACCAGCAGACAGACAATAACATAAAGCCTGCACAGATCGACCAGCGTTGGTTGCCAGAGCGTTGGCAGACCGAATTCCACGAGGGATATGCCCAGCAGTTGGCTCAAGATTCTCTCTTCTGGGGTGTCTGGATCAACAACATGTTTGAGTTTGGCTCGGTACGCCACAACGATGGCATCTCACGTACGGGATTGGTAACCTTCGATAGAAAGGATCAAAAAGATCCATACTACCTCTACCGAGCACTATGGAACAAGAAAAAACAGACGCTTCACCTCTCGGAGAAGCGCCGTAACATACGTCAGGACTCTTTACAGCAGATTAAGTTCTACTCATCTACGGCCAAAGAGCCTGTATTGGTGGTAAACAAGGATACCGTAAAGGTCAACAAATATGCCCCATGTCAATATATCTCCGATCCGATTATCATGCGAGGTAAAAACCGCGTCACGGTTGTGGCAGGCGATATATCGGACGAGCAGTCGATTACAATTGACAACGCATTAAGACAGCGTTGATGGCCTGCGGACCTTCACACATTATAAGATCCAAAATCGAAAGATTCGCCTCGAAAGGCAAGCGGTCTGAGAAGACCTGAAAATAGGGCTCGGCTACAAAGGTCGAGCCTTCTCTGTGCTTAGGTCTTAGGTCAAGATCACCCTCTTGAGCCTCATAATAGCTCTCCGTAAGGGGCAGAGGCTTATCCACGCCCAAAAGAGAGAGCAAGACCGAAGTATATTCTTGATTATAATCAGCCAAGTATTTCCACTCCTTTTTGTAGAAAGGCTCTATGCGGTGGGCATAGTGATCAAAATATGGCGAAGATTTATATGCCGAGAGTATCGACACCCAATGCTGATGTTGCCAACGCTTCGAGTAATCGATCTTCACATCGCGCATCTTTTGGCGTGGGCGATTAGCATTCTCGACATTCACTGTGAGCGACATCACTCCATTGGCCGAGAGAATCTGGGCACGGTTGCGCTCCGAACGTTTGATAAAATTCTCACCCCCATCTATCACACACTCCTCACGCAAGAGGCGTGCAACATACTCCACCGAGGGCATATATGCTAAAGGAAGTATTACCATCTCTACTCTTTTCTACAAATCATCACAATCCACTCATCTCGCTCCTTAACCTCCTCGATAGCAAAGCCATACTCCAAAGCCGAAGCCGAGATATGAACTACATCCTCACTCAAAAAACCACTCATCAGGAGCTGACCACCCTCTTTGATACGTCTTGAGAAGTGAGGCATCATCATCTGCAATATGTTGCGGTTGATATTGGCCAAGATAAAATCAAACTCCTCGCGCCCAAGCACCTCAGTCGAGCCACAACGCACCTCAACCTTATACTCCACTCCGCTGAGCTTCACACTATCGCGACAACTATCACACGCCCAATCATCTATATCTATGCAGACCATCTCCGCTGCTCCACATTTCAGAGCCACGATAGCCAAAACACCCGTACCGCAACCCATATCAAGGCCTCGCCCCTTCAAGCCCAACTCTGCTATCGACTGCGACATGAGAGCCGTAGTGGTATGGTGTCCCGTACCGAAAGACATGCGGGGAGCGATGACAACATCCACCACTCCTGACTTTGCCTCGTGGTGCGGTGCACGGATACGGATCGAAGTTGCGCCCTCGACATCGACAGGCTCAAAGCCACTCTCCCACTCCTGATTCCAATTCTGCTGCTCCACCTCGCTGAAGGCGTAGTCCGAGATATCCCACTCCTCAAGCAAGCTACTCACCTGTCGGCAACAAAGTTCATGTTCGGTAGTGGGGATATATGCTCTAAGGGAACTCTCATCCGCCTCGAAAGCCTCGAAAGGGTAATCCGAAAGCATGGCTGTCAAAATATCGGCCTGCTCCTCATCCTTGACATTTATATTTAGCTCAACGTATTGCATAATATTATGTAAAATTTTCGTATCTTCGCAACGCTACAAAGTTAAAAATAATATGGCAGAATATCTCAAAAAGTGGAACGAAATTGCACGTTCCTACCGCACATATATACGTCTGGAGAAGCAACTCTCGCCCAATTCTGTGGAGTCATACATGCGCGATTTAGGGCAATTCGCCCACTTCATCCTACGCATGTACGATGTCCCGCCACGCAAGGTCGAGCAGCAGATGATCGAACACTACATGCAGTGGTTGTTTGAAAAGGGCAGAGAGAAGAGTTCTCAGGCTCGTTATCTGAGTGGCATAAAGAGTTTCTTCAATTTTATGCTTTTGGAGGAGATGATCGAGACTTCGCCCGCCGAGTTGGTCGAAGCCCCAAAGGCTGGACGCCAACTCCCCGACACGCTCTCTACCGAGGAGATTGATACAATGATAGGCCTGATAGATCAATCTTCGACCAAAGGACTCCGTGACCGCGCCATATTGGAGCTCCTATACTCATGCGGATTGCGCGTGACGGAGCTTTGCGATCTGAAGCTTGGTGATCTATTCTTCGGCGAGGGATATATCCGCATCATCGGCAAGGGCGACAAGCAACGTCTTGTTCCTATCAGCTCCGTAGCACGTACTCGCATCCAGCTCTATATGGATCAGACTCAGGAGCAACACCAAAAGGAAGATACGTTATTTCTCAACAACCGAGGCAAACGCCTTACACGTGTAATGATCTTCAACATCATCAAGCAAGCCGCCCAGCGTGCTGGCATCGAGAAGAGTATCAGCCCACACACATTCCGCCACTCCTTTGCCACACACCTATTGCAAGGTGGCGCAAACATTCGTCAGGTGCAAGAGTTACTCGGACATGAGAACATACTCACCACCGAGATATATACCCATTTGGACAATACTCATCTAAGCCAGAAGATGGAGGAGTATATGGACCTTTGATAATTCAAAATTCAGAATTCAGAATTAAAAATTTTGGATTCAAGATTCTGGATTCAGAATTATAGTCTATCTTATCTTGGTTTTGGCATAGGGAAGGACAAGACCGATGCATCCTGCTCATTTTGGGCGGGATACGGCGCAAAGGGCGAAGGTTGCCCCGTAGAGAATGTTATTCCCCAGAGCTTGAAGCTACGGCGATAGATGCTCCAATAGGGAATTTCATACTCAAACTTAATAACCTGCTCACCACCACTCGGCATCGAGTGATGTAACTCCCCATGCACACCGATTTCGATGGGTGGCTCCCACCTAAAGAGTGACGTATCCTGATGATGCGGCTCAAATTTGACCATAGAGTCGATCTCCAACCATAGAGTATCGCCACTAAACCATCTCTTCGGTTCTTGAGCCGAAGTATAGCCTTGACGCATGGCAAACGCCACGCAAAAGAGTAGAAAAACTACCAACGCTTTAAACCATCTCAATTAGAACACCTCCTGCAAAATCCTGATTGACTGCACGGAGTGGATGGTATCAAGATGAAATGCATAGTAGGACATCAACGCCGAGAGAAACTCCACTCTCTGCTGGCGGTTCAATCCCACCTCCGCCAAGTAACGCACATCACACTCCAACATATCTCGGAGAATGAGAGCGTTCTCTTGACTCATAAAATACTCTTTCGGGGGCTTAGTATCGGTATAATAGCCTTCGGCGATATTAAACCACCCTTCGGCCACATACTCATTACCAGGCGAAAAGCCCAAAAAACGGCACAGATGCGATAGAAACCAGAGGTGGAAATTAGCTACACCCTCCTGCATATCATCCAACGCTTCGACCGATCCCCACACAAAGTCAAAGAGCATCTCGTTTGGCTCACTCTCCTTGATGAGGCGATGCAAAACCTCTGCCATAAAGAGAGCGATAGTCGATTTTTTCACATCAAAGGGGATCGACTGCAACACCAAGCCATTGTGCACCTCGCCGAAGCGATGTAGCTGCATCTTGGGTGACTCCAACCCCTCATATTCAAGGGCAAACATAGGCTGAAAGAGGGCCATCTTACCCTTTCCACGCCCTGAGCCCAACCCTTGCACTATATAACTTTGGCGGCCATGAGTCGAAGTGAGCATCTGCACGATAACTCCCTTATCCCCATATTTGACCTTGCCGAGCACGATGCCTCGTGCCGTATATCGCTTGATAGCTCCTGCCGCCATTATTCATCTATATTGCAACTCAACCTAAGCCTCAACCCAATCGCCATTGCGTTTGATGAGTTCGATAAGACGCTCGATAGCCTCCTCTTGAGGGATATTGCGCTCGACAACCTCACGTCCCTTATAGAGCGTAATACGACCTGCGGCAGCGCCCACATAACCATAGTCGGCATCGGCCATCTCGCCTGGGCCATTGACCACACAACCCATGATTCCGATCTTGAGATTCTTCAAATGGTTGGTGCGGCTCTTGATATCGGCCAAAGTCTTCTCTATATCGTAGAGTGTACGTCCGCAACTTGGGCAAGCGATATATTCTGTATGGGAGAAGCGCACACGCGCCGCCTGCAGGATCATAAGCTCTATATCGCGCACCTGCTCTTCGCTAAGATTTGGAGCATCCACCCATATTCCATCAGCCAAGCCATCGAGGAACAATACTCCCAAATCAGCCGCAGCCTTAACTCCTACAACCTCAGCCGAAGTCTGCTCATAGCGACACTTCACCACCACAGGCTGAGTGCCATCCATATTCAGTATTGCGGCACGCAACTCTGCCGTAGGATTCTTACTCTGAGCCTCGATTACGCAGAACTCCTCGGTCAACTCATCATGGGTTATGGGCGTTGTCACATCGCTACGGCGGCGATACTCCGTGTAAGAGTAACGCTCTGGATGCTTCACCTCAAATACGCCCTCACGCTGGGCATAATGCTCAACTATCATCTGCGCCACTGGGACCTCATTCTCTGGAGCTTCGGTGAGCGAGACGCGGATCGTGTCACCTATTCCATCAGAAAGTAGAGCTCCGATACCCACCGCGCTCTTGATTCTTCCCTCCAAGCCATTGCCAGCCTCAGTCACACCCAAGTGGATAGGATATGTCATACCCTCCTTCTCCATAGCCTCCACGAGCAAACGATAGGCGTGTACCATAACGCGCGTATTGCTCGACTTCATCGATACCACCACCTGATCGAAATTCTCCTCTCGGCATACCTTCAAAAACTCCATTGCCGAAATGACCATACCTTCGGGCGTGTCGCCAAACTCATCGAAGATTCGCTTCGCCAGCGAGCCATGATTAACACCTATACGCAGAGCCACACCTCGCTCGCGGCACTGAGCGATGAGCGATTGTAACTCGCCATTCGAGGTGCGATAGTTACCCGGATTGATACGCACCTTATCTACATACTGTGCCGCAATGGCTGCCACCTCAGGCACAAAATGGATATCGGCAACGATGGCCGCACGGCAGCCATCCTCTCTAAGGCGAAGCATGATATTTTGCAGATTCTCACCCTCCTTACGACCTTGTGCTGTAAGACGTACTATCGGAGCTCCCGCCTGAGCAATACGCTCCACTTGAGCCACACTCTCTTGGGTGTCGGCCGTAGCGGTATTGGTCATAGATTGAACAGCTATGGGATGAGAAGAGCCGATACGCACCTCTCCGATACGCACCTCATGTGCCACTCTGCGCTTATATGTAGTAATGTCCATATCAAAAAAAATTTTTCACTATTGCAAATATAGTGATTCGCCCTCAGATTTTTTAATATTCCGCAGACAAAATCTACCACTCAGAGTGCTTATCTTGCTTTTTTTATTTACCTTTGGGGCGGAAACTATTTAAAAACCAATAAAAAACATTTCACATGAGACTTTTTCTAACTCTCTCATTGGCTTTCATGGCACTCGCCCTCTCGTCTTGCGATTCTCAGCAGGCTCAGGAGATTGCTAAAGCCAAAGCCGAAGCAAGTGCTTCAAACTACACCTTAAAGGCAGAGCCTGTGGCTGAGTTCAAGAGCCAGCGTCCTGCCGCTGAGGATCGCCTCTTCTCTTCGAAGGCTATCGAGGCTGAGATCGAGAAGGTTTGCAAGCAGCTCACCAACCCTCGTTTGGCATGGATGTTTGCCAACTGCTTCCCTAACACATTGGACACAACAGTACACTACCGCAAGGATGCCAACGGTAAGGATGACACCTTTGTATATACAGGCGATATCCACGCCATGTGGTTGCGCGATTCGGGAGCACAGGTTTGGCCTTATGTACAGTTTGCCAACTCTGATCCTGAGCTCAAAGCTATGTTGGCTGGCGTAATCAACCGTCAGTTCTACTCTATCAACATCGACCCTTATGCCAACGCGTTCAACGATGGTCCTACGGGAAGTGACTGGATGTCAGATTACACCGACATGAAGCCAGAGCTTCATGAGCGTAAGTATGAGATCGACTCACTCTGCTACCCTATCCGTTTGGCTTACTACTATTGGGTAGTTACGGGCGATACATCTATCTTCGGTGAGGAGTGGTTGAAGGCTATTGCCAACGTGCTGAAGACCTTCAAGGAGCAGCAGCGCAAGGATGGCGTAGGTCCATACTCCTTCCGCCGCAAGACAGACCGTCAGTTCGACACACTCTCAAACAATGGTTTGGGCGCACCTGTAAACCCTGTTGGTTTGATCGTATCGAGCTTCCGCCCATCGGACGATGCTACTGTACTTCAGTTCCTCGTACCAGCCAACTTCTTCGCAGTGTCGGCTTTGCAGAAGGCTGAGGAGATCTTGACTAAGGTAAACAAGAACTCTGAGCTCGCCAAGGAGTGCCGCGCATTGGCTGACGAGGTAAGCGAGGCTTTAAAGAAGTATGCTATCTATGATCACCCTATCTATGGTAAGATCTATGCTTTCGAAGTTGACGGTTTTGGCAACTACCACTTGATGGATGACGCCAACGTACCAAGCCTCTTGGCTATGAAGTACCTCAACCCAGAGGTTATCGATATGGATATCTACGCCAACACTCGCGAGTTTGTATGGAGCAAGAACAACCCATACTTCTTCACTGGCAAGGCTGGCGAGGGTATCGGCGGTCCACACATCGGTTACGACATGGCATGGCCTATGAGTATTATGATGAAGGCCTTTACGAGCGATGATGACGCCGAGATCAAACACTGCATCGAGATGTTGATGTGTACCGATGCTGGTACAGGCTTCATGCACGAGTCATTCCACGTGGATAATCAAAAGGACTTCACTCGCAAGTGGTTTGCATGGCAGAACACACTCTTCGGAGAGTTGATCATCAAGCAGATCAACGAGGGACGTTTGGATGTTTTGAATTCTATCCAGATCAAGTAAGATTGACCAATAAAAAAGAAAACGGGGCGTATTCGAAATACAGCCCCGTTTTCTTTTCAATATCTTGTTACTACAACTTCTTACCGAAACATAAATCACCCGCATCACCAATACCAGGCACGATATAGCACTTAGAAGTAAGCTCCGAATCCACAGCACCTACCCACAAAGAGGTCGATTTAGGCATATTGTTTACGGCATAATCCACACCCTGCTCGCTGGCGATAACCGAAGCCACGATAGTACGCGCTGGGCGTCCGCACCTCTCACACAACGCCTCATAGGTCTTAACAAGCGATGCGCCTGTGGCCAACATTGGATCGACCAGAATCAAAGTCTTGCCCTCCAGATCACACGATGAGATATACTCCACAACGATCTTAAACTCGTTGCTCTTCGAGTGGTGGCGATATGCCGACACAAAGGCATTCTGGGCATCATCAAAGTAATTCAAAAAGCCATGATGCAGAGGCAAGCCCGCACGCAACACCGTAGCCAACACCACTTTATCCTCAATCATCTCCACCTGAGCTTCACCCAGCGGAGTCTCCACCATCTGAGGCTTATAATCCAGAGTCTTGGAGATCTCATAGGCCATAATCTCGCCTATACGCTCGATATTTCGGCGAAAACGCATTGAATCCTGCTGAATCTGCTTGTCACGAATCTGTGCAAGAAACTTATTGAGAATAGAATTCTGCTTGTTAAGAATATGAATCATAGTGAGTCTGTTTTATCTTAGTACAAGAAATTATTAAAAGGATAACGACCTGCATGAATCTCACGAACCATACCATAAAGGTCGCCCCTGAGTTTCTCGATATTCATACGCTCCACCGCTGAGATAAAGATACAAGGAGTATTTGCCTTGGCAATCCAACTCTGCTTCATATCCTCCAACGAGAGGTTTTTACGTGTAGCAGGAGTCAAATCATCCTCATCTTTCTTCTCATAGGTGTAGGCATCAATCTTATTAAACACCAGATATACAGGCTTATCGCCCGCCCCGATATCCTGCAAGGTCTGCTTCACCACATCTATCTGCTCCTCGAAATTGGGGTGTGAGATATCCACCACATGCACCAACAAATCGGCCTCGCGCACCTCGTCCAAAGTCGATTTAAATGACTCGATAAGCTGAGTTGGCAACTTACGGATAAAACCTACCGTATCAGAGAGCAAGAATGGAAGATTATCAAAGACAACCTTACGCACCGTAGTATCCAACGTAGCGAAGAGTTTATTCTCGGCAAAAACCTCACTCTTCGAGATCAGATTCATCAGCGTAGATTTACCCACATTGGTATAACCTACCAACGCCACACGCACCATGTGACCACGATTAGAGCGTTGGACAGCCATCTGGCGGTCTATCTTCTGGAGATCCTCCTTGAGTTTGGTGATGCGGTTACGCACGATACGGCGGTCGGTCTCAATCTCACGCTCTCCCGCACCACCACGAGTACCTGTACCTCCTCGCTGACGCTCAAGGTGAGTCCACATACCTGTCAATCGAGGCAAGAGGTATTCATACTGGGCCAACTGCACCTGAGTCTTGGCGTATGCTGTACGGGCACGCGACATGAAGATATCGAGGATCAGGCGCGTACGATCCAACACCTGACATGGGATGGCCTGCTCGATATTGCGAGTCTGCGAAGGCGAGAGCTCATCATCGAAGATCACTACATCTATCTCATTCTCCTCGGCATACTGAGCAATCTCCTCCAACTTACCCGGTCCCACATATATGCGTGACGAAGGTTGTGGCAAGCGCTGAGTAAAACGGCGCACAGTCACAATATCGGCAGTCTCTGCCAAAAACTCCAACTCCGCCAAGAACTCCTCGGCCTGCTCGATGGGTTGCTGATCGCGTATTACAGCCACTACCACCGCCCTACGGCGCAAATCCTGAGGCTCCTCGGCTTGAGGTGTATTCTCCTTTTTAGGTTTTACCATACTATAGAGCAAAAAAAAAGGAATCCCGTAACGAATCACGGGACACCTTATATAATTAATTAGTTCCTAATCTGGAATACAACAGGCAAAGTGTACTTAACACGTACAGGCTGCTGACGCTGCATACCTGGCTCCCATTTTGGAGAGCTATTCACAACACGTGTAGCCTCCTCTGCCAAAGAACGGTCTGGAGTCTGGAGAACCTCGATGTTAGTCAAAGTACCATCCTTCTCGATCACGAACGACAAGATAACACGACCTGAGATACCGTTCTCCTGTGCGATCTGTGGGTAATGAAGCTTACCCTGTACCCAGTTACGGAACTTGTTCAAATCACCGCCCTGGAATGTAGGCATCTTCTCTACCTTGATGAAAGGAGCATCCTCCTCAACTTCCTCCTCTTCCTCAACCTCTACGACCTGAGTGGTAATCTCCATACCCTCCTCAAACTCATCGAAAGAGATATCGGTAGTGATCTTGGTATCGTTAGTCACGATATCGAGGATATCGTTGAATACCTGAATCTCGATCTTCTTAGGAGCCTCTGGTGGCTTCTGCTCGTTACGAGTGATCTCTGTGATTTCCTCCTCAATAGGACCGTAGTTCAAATCGACCTGCTCAATACGATACTCCTTTGGAGCGTACATAAACGCCAAAACCACAAGAAGCAATGAGATAATTAAGCCAATCTCAAGGAAAAGACCCTTACGATTCTGAAGGTCTACCTTTGGTGATTTTTTAATTTCCATACTTTAATGTTATTTTTTAATTTAATTTGTTGCTTCCAAATAGCGGCACTTTTCGCCTAACTGCATAACAACCACTACATTACACTCTCCACGCCCCATCCTCTCGACAGCTCCGCCACGCCCGAAAGCACGACCTCGCCACCCGAAAAACGGCTCTACAAGTGGTTACAACCGCAGTTCTCAGGGCAAATATAATCATAAAAAATCAAAAAAACACCTATACTCAATAAAAATATTCATTTTTTTTTTACTTTTGCTCTCGAAGTAAAAATTTAAACGATGTCTCAGACCAAAAAAGAGTGCCTCTACGGCAAAACACTCACCCAATTACAAGAGCTCTGCGCAAGGGAATCCTTACCCCGCTTTGCGGCGGGACAGATTGCCCGTTGGCTCTATGTAAATAGGGTTGAAGAGATAGATCAGATGACCAATCTCTCGCTGGCGGCTCGCACCCGACTCAAGGAGAACTACTCTTTGGGGTTGGACGCTCCGCTCAAAGAGAGTATCTCGCAGGACGGCACAAAAAAATACCTTTTCCGCACTTGCGAAGGCCAATTTATCGAGTCGGCATATATCCCCGATGGAGATCGCGCCACGCTATGCGTCTCTTCGCAGGCGGGTTGCCGAATGGGTTGCCGATTCTGTGCTACAGGTAGGCAAGGGCTACAACATTCGCTCTCTCCAAACGAAATACTCAACCAGATTTTATCTATACCAGAGAGTAAAAAACTTACAAATTTGGTGTTTATGGGTATGGGAGAACCTTTGGACAATACGGACAATGTATTGCAGACACTTGATATCATCACATCCTCATGGGGCTTGGGTTGGTCGCCCACTCGCATCACGCTCTCCACAGCAGGAGTAGGTCGTAACCTGAAGCGATTTTTGGACGAGAGCAAGGTACATCTGGCTATCAGCCTGCACAATCCGTTCCACGAGGAGCGCGAGCAGATTATGCCTATCGAGAAGAGCTATCCGATATGGGAGATTGCCGACACATTGCGTCAATACGATTTTACGGGGCAACGCCGCGTATCGTTTGAGTATATCGTGATGGAGGGGCTGAATGACTCGCCACGCCATATCAAGGAGTTGTGCCGTCTGCTCAATGGTATTAAGTGTAGAATCAACCTTATCCGATTCCACAAGATACCCGATTCGCCTTATTTCTCGCCTTCGGATGAGAAGATGATTCGCTTCCGCGACTCGCTCACCGCCAAAGGCATACAGACCACAATCCGTACCTCACGCGGTGAGGATATACAGGCAGCTTGCGGATTGCTTTCGACAGCCGAAAAACAGAAAAACCAATAGAAAAGATGATTACACTAATAGAAAAATATTTCCCCACGCTCACGGAACAACAAAAGGAGCAGTTCAGAGCCTTGTATGATATCTACGCCGATTGGAACGCAAAGATCAACGTCATTTCGCGCAAGGATTTCGACCAGCTCTATCTGCGCCATGTGTTACACTCGTTGGCCATAGCCAAAGTGTGCCAATTCGAGGCAGGAGCAAGGGTGTTGGATGTGGGTTGCGGAGGAGGTTTTCCGAGCGTCCCTCTGGCTATCATGTTCCCCGAAGTGAAGTTTATCTCAGCAGACTCTATAGGCAAGAAGATCACCGTAGTAAAGGGAGTCTGCGAGGGTGCAGGCATCACCAATATAGATGCTCGCCATACGCGTGTGGAGCAGATCCCAGAGCAATTCGACTACATCGTTTCGCGTGCCGTGACAGAGATGCCAACTTTCGTGAAATGGATCTGGAACAAAATCGACAAGGGACAACGAGGCACACTGCCCAATGGAATCCTCTACCTCAAGGGTGGAGATTTGAGCGAGGAGCTTGCTGCTACACGCATGAAGTGGACTCAGTACGATATTTCGGAGTTCTTCGAAGAGGAGTTCTTCCAAACCAAAAAGGTGGTCTATACCAAGAAATAAATCAACAAGAAGAGGGTGACTAACAAATTCTGTTAGCACCCTCTTTTTCGTTAGAAGTCGCATGAGGCTTCTTTATCTCTTTATCGCCTGTATCGGAGTGTTGGAGTAATCAATAGGCGTATTGCTCGCCAAATCATTCATCAGAATATCGGTTAGCAGAACATCGGTGCGCACCAAATCGCGGCACACTATATCTTTATAATTATTAAACATATAGTCACCCATAGCCACTTTATACTCCGCCTCAGGCACCAGATTCTCAAACTCCACCCTTATGGCATCGCCCGACTCATCGAGATGTATCACATAAGGCTCGGTAGAGAATATATCCAGACGATGCGACTCGCGCATATTCTCTCTATCGTTATACTTAGCCAATATCATACGCTCGATCTGAGCACCAGTCATGACCATAGTATATACTTTAGAAGAATATGGCTCTACTCCGAAAATCATTCCTGTACTGATATCCTCGCTCGGCATCTCATCAAAACGGATTCCGCCATAGTGATAAAAGGCCACATCCACCCCAAAATGAGTCTTCATGGCCGAGGTCTCCCATGCGGCAATTCCTATCTTATCCAAGAGTTTCACGCTACGACCAATAGGGCGATTGAGCGTCTCGTTATCATAGACTCTATCAACCCACTCCTTCATCTGAGCATCCTCCTCATAAGAGGCCAACTCTACTATATCATACTCCAGAGATTTGATAGCCTTACCCTTTATCACTACACGACTCACGCCGATGCGCTTCGACCCGCGACCCGACTGACCGAGTTGAGTACGTCCGATGAGGGTATCCAATTTATTATGGGTATGACCACATAAAATCAAGTCATAGAGATCGAACTCTGCCGCCAACTCTCTATCCACATCATCACCCACGTGCGAAAGCAAAACCAGCAACTCACAATCTCCGCGCAATCTTCTGGCATATTTTATCGCTGCACGTTTGGGATCCTCAAACCTAAGGCCCTCGTAACTCTCTGCCTTACCCGAAGGATGACCGTTATCAAAGTTATTTACCGCACCCACAAAGCCTATTCTTTTACCCCCAAAGCGGAAGATTTTATAGGCATCGGGCTGAGGGAAAGAGATGGTATCGCTCTTACAGTTGGCACATACTACATCAAACTTCGCCACCGAGGTATTGATGTATCCCAAAAAGGGATGTCCCGCATCCCACTCATGGTTACCCAACGTAGCCACATCATAACCCAAAGCATTCATCATATCAATAATCGGGCGGCGAGGCTCTGCTGCCATATCCACATAGGCATTTCCCGTCCAGCGATCGCCCGAATCGACCAGCAAAGTCCTAACCGTATCGCGGCTCATCTTAACGGCTGTGGCCAAACGTGGCATATTATTTATATCGGAATGGAGGTCTGTGGTGGAGATTATAACCAACTCCTGCTCAGCGAAATGACGCATCCAAAAAAAATAACCACACGTCAGTGCAAAAGCAGCCAACACGCTCTGCAATAATATTCTTTTCATACTCTATCTTTGCTCAGGTATCGCCTTCCCACCTTGTCGGGATGAAAAATATACCATTTTTAACACCGCAAATTACATTATTTTATTTTTCCAAGGGCCAAAGTTACGAATAAATTGTTTATCTTTACGCTGATTAAGCAAATGTTTAGATATTATGCACGAGAAAGTAAAAGTCATCTGTCTGAATAACAACC
>JAFOZN010000086.1 GCA_017391185.1 Alistipes sp.
TCTTAACCACCTCTACAACGAGGATAAGATCGAGAAGTTTGAGTTGGCTCGTATCGGTCAGTCAACAGAGCACAACTATTGCGGCGTGAAGTGCGGTATCATGGATCAGTTTGCTTCTGTACACGGTAAGAAGGGTAACTTGATGCGTTTGGATTGCCTTTCTTCTGAGTTTGAGTATTTCCCATTCGATCCTGAGAAGTATGGTTACCGTTTGGTAT
The DNA here is from genome assembly GCA_017391185.1 of Alistipes sp. GTDB lineage: Bacteria > Bacteroidota > Bacteroidia > Bacteroidales > Rikenellaceae > Alistipes. The sequence goes on from JAFOZN010000086.1 coordinate 219, forward strand.
TGGTTGACTCTGTTGTTAAGCACGAGTTGGTAGGTTCTCCATATAACAAGCGCCGCGAGTCTTGCGAGCGAGTTGCTTCTATTTTGGGTCAGGAGACTTTGCGTGGTGCTACAATGGAGCAGTTGGACGCTATCAAGGATCAGATCTCTGAGGAGGATTATATGCGTGCTCGTTACGTTATCGGCGAGGAGAAGCGTGTGCTTGACGTATGTGCTGCTTTGGAGGCTGGTGACTTGGAGACTGTTGGTGAGCGTATGTATGAGACTCACTGGGGTATGTCTAAGGATTATGAGGTTAGCTGTGTGGAGCTCGACTTGTTGGCAACAGTTGCTAAGGAGTGTGGCGTAACAGGTTCTCGTATCATGGGCGGTGGCTTCGGTGGTTGTACAATCAACTTGGTTAAGGCTGATTTGTATGATAACTTCATCGCAACTGCTAAGGAGAAGTTCTCAGCAGCTTATGGCCATGAGCCAAAGATCTATGATGTTGTCATCTCTGATGGCGCTCGTAAGTTGGAGATCTAATACATATCGGATTTAGAATCGTAATCTGGTGGCCGATTGCCCCAAAAGGTAATCGGCTGCCTTTTTTAATAGCCATATAGCTTATGAAAAGGCTCGTATTATTACTCTTGGCGATTGGAGTGTGCTGCTCAGTCTCGGCTAAGATCGTTCTGCCGAGGGTGTTGGGCAGTAATATGGTTTTGCAGCAGAATACAGAGGTTGAACTCTGGGGTAAGGCCGAAGCTGGTAAGAGGGTTACGGTAGAGGTTTCGTGGCTCAAATCAAAACTTAAGGCTGAGGCAGATTCCAATGGCGATTGGTCGGTTAGGGTGCAGACCCCCAAAGGATCTTTTGAAAAGTATTCGATTACCTTCTCCGATGGCGAAGAGGTGCGTCTGGAGAATGTGATGGTGGGAGATGTTTGGGTGTGTGCAGGCCAGAGTAATATGGAGATGAAGATGAGCGGTTTTGATAGTCAGCCTGTGGAGAATTCTCTCTCTTACATTATGAATGCTGGGCAGATGGCCGATCATATCCGTATGTTCGAGGTGATGAATCATCGCTCATATATGAAACCTATGTGGGATTGCGTTGGCGGAGATTGGTTGGTTGCCTCCTCGGAGACGGTCTCTTGGATCTCGGCTACGGCATATTTCTTTGCATATAATTTGGCTAAGCAGTTGCCATATCCAATAGGCTTTATTGCTGCCGATTGGGGTGGGTCGCGTGTGGAGTCTTGGATGCCGATGTCGGCTCTGGAGGATATCTTGACCAAAGAACAGATCGAGCATAAACACACGTTGCATAATATCAAGCCGACAGATCTATATTGTGGAATGATTGCTCCCATTAACCGTTTCAAGGCACGAGGCTTTATCTGGTATCAAGGCGAGGCTAATTTGGGTTATCAGAGTCTTGATTATCAGGGAGATATAGATCATTACGATATCATGCTTAAACGTATGGTCGAGCAGTGGCGAGAGGATTGGGGCGATAAGGAGAATCAGATGCCATTCTACTATGTGATGATAGCTCCTTTTTACTATTGCAATAGCTTTGAGGATACGACTTTGCCTCTCTTTATCGAGTGTCAGCAACGAGCGTTGGATATTATTCCTAATAGTGGAATGGCAGCGACTACCGACTTGGGCGAGGCTACATGTATCCATCCAGCTAAGAAGTTTGAGGTGGGTGAGCGTCTGGCAGCGTTGGCTTTGGCGCAGACCTATGGTCTGAAGGGTTATCAGCCCAATGCTCCGATGTATGAGTCTCATGAGGTCAAGGATGGCAAGATGATGGTCAAAATGAAGAATGCCCCATACGGACTTACACCAAGATATGGTGCAGAGGTGACAGGCTTTGAGGTGGCAGGGGCAGACAGAGTATTTCATAAGGCTCAGGCTACAATCAATGGCAAAGTGGTTACGGTATGGAGCGAAGAAGTGAAGGAGCCTGTGGCGGTGCGTTATTGTTTTCATAATGTGCCCGATGGGGGTAATCTCAAGAATATGTATGGTATCCCAGCCATGCCGTTTAGAACAGATAGATGGAACGATATTAAATAACCTAATAAAATTAAATTAAGATGAAAAGACTTCTATTATTACTTGTCGCAATGTGCCTGATGGGTGGCGCATCGGCAAAGGTTGTATTGCCTAAAATCTTGGGTAGCAACATGGTGATTCAGCAGCAGACAGATGTAAACATCTGGGGTATGGCTGATGCAGGTAAAAAGGTGACTGTTACAGTCTCATGGAGCAAGCAGAAGGCTCAGACAGTGGCTGATAAAGATGGCCATTGGGCTGTCAAGGTGGCTACACCAAAGGGCTCGTTTGATGCTCAGACAATCACTATCAGCGATGGCGAAGAGATTAAGTTGGAGAATATCCTCATCGGTGATGTGTGGGTTTCTTCTGGTCAGAGTAACATGGAGATGCCTATGAAGGGCTTTGGTCGTCAGCCTGTGGAGCAATCTTTGGAGTATATCATGGAGAGCGGTAAGTTTAAGAATAAGATTCGTATGTTTACCGTAACTCGTAACCGCTCTTTCGAGAAGGATGAGTGGGATTGCAAGGGTGGCGAGTGGCAGTGTGCTACGCCTAAGGCTACTGCGGATATGTCGGCTACGACATATTTCTTTGCACGCAACATTATTGATAATGTGGATTTCCCTATCGGTATCATTACATCGAATTGGGGTGGTACTCGTATCGAGTCATGGATGCCTAAGCAGGCTTTGATTGAGGTGTTGGCTGAGGATGGATATGAGGCAGCTCAGAAAAAGCATAGCATTAAGCCTACTGAGCTATACTGCGCTATGTTGGCTCCTATCCGTCAGTTCAATGCCAAGGGTTTCCTTTGGTATCAGGGTTGCTCAAATCTGGGTGATGTGACGACTTATGACAAGTTGCAGGCTCGCATGGTCAAGCAGTGGCGCGAGGATTGGGGTGATAAGGAGAATAAGATGCCTTTCTACTTTGTGATGATTGCTCCATACTCTTACGGTGATTCTAACGCAATCTCTTACCCTCGTTTTGTAGAGACTCAGGTGCGTTCTCTCTCTTTGATTCCTAATTCAGGTATGGCGGCAACGACAGATGCAGGTATGGAGACTTGCATCCACCCAGCTCAGAAGCTGGAGGTGGGTCAGCGTTTGGCTGCGTTGGCTTTGGTTGAGACCTATGGACATGGTGGTTTCGAGCATAAGGCTCCACAGTATGCTAAGCACGAGATCAAGGATGGCAAGGTGACTGTATATTTCACTAATGCGAGCATGGGACTCTACCCTTGGTATGATCAGCCTGTTGCAGGTTTTGAGATTGCTGGCGCTGACAAGAAGTTCTATCCTGCTGAGGCGCGTACCGTGGCTAACGATAGAGTGTCAGTGTGGTCTTCTCAGGTAAAAGAGCCTGTGGCAATCCGTTATGCTTTCCGTAATTATATGAAGCAGACTCCAAACCTTAAGAATATGTATAATATCCCAGCCGTTCCATTCCGTACGGATGATTGGAATGATGTGAGATAGAATCGGTCTTATTATAGAAATCTATATCCAAGATGGGGCAACTGACGGAATCATGTTAGTTGCCCTCATTTTATATTTAAACTATTGGGTGGTAAGGGGTGAATTTGAGATTTTTACGCAATAATTCATAATAAATTAACCGTAGAGTCGTTAAAATAAAAAAATATGTGTAATTTTGCACGATTAATACCCTGCTTTGGAGCAGTAATGTGGTCAATATGAAACAAAAATTATCATTTATTGTAGCTTTTGCCTTCTTGCTTGCTGTGTTTTCTGGTTGTTCGAGCATCCAGAAAGTGATCAGTACAGGAGATTATGATCTGATCTTTGATCGAGGTGTAGTCTATTATGAGGCTGGTAAGTGGACTAAGGCTTTGTCTCTGTTTGAGAATTGCGAAGGATATTATAAAGGTACTACCAAAGAGGATACGGTAGCATTCTATCGTGCAAGATGTTATTTCAAGGATCATGATTATATGACAGCTTCGGAGCTTTTTGATGAGTTCCGCCGTACATATAACCGTAGTGCTTTTCTCGAGCAGGCAGAGGCTATGTATGCTATCTGTTTGTACGATATGTGTCCCGATCCTGAGCGCGATCAGTCGCTTACGACCAACGCTATTATCGCGATCTCGGAGTTTATGTCTCACTATCCTCAGAGCGAGCAGATGCCACTCTTTCAGGATATGGCAAACGATCTGAGATGGCGTTTGTGTGAGAAGGCTTATTTGAACGCATATACCTATTATAAGATAGAGCGATACAACTCGGCTATCATAGCTTTCCGTAATGCGCTCTCGAAGCATCCTGACTCTCATCGCCGTGAGGATGTGATGTATTATATCGTCATGTCGGGATATCAGTTGGCTGCTAATTCTATTCCAGAGAAGCAGTTGGAGCGATATATGACTATGCTTGACTCATATTACTCTTTCATCATGGAGTATCCAGAGTCGAAGTATAAGGAGACGGTAGATAAGTGCGCTGAGGAGGCGAAACTCTTTATCGAGAAGAATAAACAAGAGGAGTAATTAAGATAAATATACTATACTAAGATGGAGATCAAGAAGAACATTCCCAACAACACAGTGACTCGCAAACTTGTCGATTTGGATAAGGATACGGGTAACATCTATGAGAGCATCAACATTATTGCTCGCCGTGCAAACCAGATTTCATCTGAGCTTAAGTCGGAGCTTAACCGCAAGTTGGCAGATTTCTCATCACCAACCGATACGATGGAGGAGACATTCGAGAACCGTGAGCAGATCGAGATCTCACGTTACTATGAGCGTCTTCCAAAGCCTGTTATCATCGCTACAGAGGAGTTCCTCGATGATGAGGTTTACTTCCGCCGTGGTGAGTAGTTGTTCTTAGTGTGAGGGAGGAGCTTACTTTGGCAGATTACCACGCGTAGTTTGAGTCGGAGTAGCTTGAGTCCCCTTGTAGAGTAGGCTAAGGCTGAGCCTTCAAATTTGAAATATATTATGTTGAAGGGCAAACATATTATTTTAGGAATTACGGGTAGCATAGCCGCTTATAAGTCGGCTGTGCTTTGCCGTTTATTGGTGAGTGCAGGAGCCGAGGTGAAGGTCATAATGACACCTCTGGCTAAGCAGTTCATCACACCGCTTACTATGGCTACGGTATCGAAGAATCCTATCTTGGTAGATTTCTTCAATCCAGAGAATGGTGAGTGGAATTCGCATGTCAAGTTGGGCGAGTGGGCAGATCTATACCTTATCGCTCCAGCTTCGGCCAATACTATGGCCAAGATGGCTACAGGTGTAGCCGATAATCTTCTGCTGACTACATACCTCTCGGCACGTTGTGCTGTGGCTGTTGCTCCAGCGATGGATTTGGATATGTATGCACATGTAGCTACGCAGCGCAATATGGCGCAGCTCAAGCAGGATGGTGTGCATATCATCGAGCCGGGTTCGGGCTTTTTGGCCAGTGGACTCATCGGTAAGGGCCGCATGGCCGAGCCTCAGGATATTGTGGCGGCTGTTGAGGCTATATTCGCTCAGAGCGAGAAGTGTGCGGAAGCGTCAGAAATAGAAAATCCCGAAAAAAAAAAGAGTTTAGAGGGTAAGCGATTCCTCGTTACGGCAGGTGCTACCATCGAGCCTATTGACCCCGTGAGATTCATCTCGAATCACTCATCGGGCAAGATGGGTTATGCCGTAGCGGAGGCGTTGGCAAAGCGTGGTGCTGAGGTGACTTTGGTCAGTGGCCGTACTGCGATAGATAAGCCTCAGGGTGTAGAGGTGGTAAATGTACTCTCAGCAGAGGAGATGTATAAAGCGTGCGTAGAGCGTTTCTCAGAGATGGATGGTGCGGTGATGTGTGCTGCCGTGGCAGATTATACTCCGCAAGTGGTTGCTACCGAGAAGCTCAAGAAAGGTGAGGGCGATATGTCGATTGCTCTGAAACGTACCAAAGATATTGCTGCTGAGTTGGGTAGTAAGAAACGCGAAGGACAGGTGTTGGTAGGTTTTGCTATGGAGACCGAGAATGAGGAGCAGAATGCAGCTGGTAAGTTGGTACGCAAGAATCTGGATTTCATCGTACTGAACTCTTTGCGTAGAGAGGGTGCAGGATTCCGTGGAGATACCAATATCGTTTCGCTTATAGATAGTAGGGAGAAGGTTGATCTGCCACTAATGTCAAAGAGTGATGTGGCAGAACATATTGTAGATAAGATAGAGAGTTTTTTGTAGCCTATGTTGTGTAGACTCAAGGTTGAGAATTATGCGTTGATAGATAGCTTGGATATAGAGCTTGATAAGCATCTGAACATCATTACGGGTGAGACGGGTGCTGGTAAATCTATCTTGTTGGGAGCGTTGGGACTCTTGTTGGGTAATAAGAATGAGAGCGGTACGATCCATGATGAGTCACGCAGTTGTATAATCGAGGGCGAGTTTGATTTGAGGGGCTATAATCTGGAGCCATTTTTCGAGGAGAATGACTTGGATTATGAGCAGCAGTGTGTCATCAGACGTATGATTTTGCCATCGGGTAAGAGTCGCTCGTTTGTAAACGATGTGCCTGTGCAACTTACTCTACTCAAGGAGTTGGGCTATAAGTTAATAGATATCCATTCTCAGCATCGTAATATGCTCCTATCAGACGAACAGTTCCGTATCTCGGCTGTGGATACCATTTCGGGTGCGAAATCTCTTGTCGAGGAGTATCAGCATAAATATCGCGAGTTGCGTAGTGCCGAGCGAGTGATCGAAAATCTGCGCTCAGAGGCTGAGGCTTTGCGTAAGGATGAGGAGTGGCTTCGTTTTCAGGTCGCGGAGTTTGAGGCTGCGGCATTGAAAGAGGGAGAACTCAAAGAGGCCGAGGAGGAGTTGAAGGTTTTGGAGAATGCCGATCAGATTGGTGAGGCGCTCATCTCGCTCAGAAATGCTCTTGATGCCGAGCAGGTCGGTGTGTTGGAGCAGTTAGGATTGGCTCAGAATTCGTTTGCGCGTTTGGCCGAGGGTTATCCGTTGGGTGCGGAGTTTGCCGAGCGAATAAAGTCGGTAGTGGCTGAGCTGAAGGATTTGGGACGTACGGCGACAGATGAGAGCGAGAGAATAGAGGCTGATCCAGAGCGCTTGCAGAAACTTACAGATAGAGTAAATCTCATATACTCGATGTGTCAGAAACATCGCGCGCAGGATCTTTCGGAGTTGATTGCCAAGGGTAATGGCTACGCCGAGCAACTTAGTGCTATTACTCATAGCGATGAGAATATCCTCGCTCAGCAGGCTAAGATAGATGAGTTATATAGCCAAGCCAAGGCGATAGCAGATCAGATTCATACTCTGCGCGAGAAGGCTGCGGGTGAGATTTCTAAACATATTGAGGATACGTTGTCGCACTTGGGTATGCCTCAGGTGAGATTTACGGTAGAGGTAGAATCTCAAGATGAGTTGCTTCCTACGGGTTGTGACAAGGTGAGATTTATGTTCTCTTCAAACGAGAAGTTGGCGGCTCAGGCTGTTGAGAAGATAGCTTCGGGTGGTGAGATTTCGCGTGTGATGTTGGCTTTGAAGGCTTTGCTTGCTTCGAAGTCGCAGTTACCTACAATCATCTTTGATGAGATTGATACAGGCGTATCGGGTCGTATAGCCGATGCTATGGGTGAGATTATCGAGTCGCTCTCATCAAATATGCAGGTGGTCTCGATTACCCACTTGCCGCAGGTTGCATCGAAGGGCGAGAGCCATTTTGTAGTCTATAAGCAGAATAGCGTCACTAATATCGCTCGATTGGATGCCGAGCAGAGAGTAGAGGAGATTGCCAAGATGTTGTCGGGTAGCGTAATTTCTGCGGCGGCATTGGAGCAGGCTCGATTGCTTCTGGGTAAGTAAATCAGGAATACTTAAAACTTAACGAATATGAAAAAACTACTACTTTTTTGTGCAATTATTTCGGCTTTGATGCTCTCATCGTGCAACGAGCAGCAGGGCTTGAAATCGGATTTAAAGAAGGCTTTGGAGGTTGCTGTTGAGCAGAATAAGCAGCAAGCTGTGCGTATGTCGGGCTTTACCAACAAGTTTCCACGTACGTATGAGAATGGCGAGGTAAAGTTTACCGATGTAAGGGGTTGGGTGAGTGGCTTTTTCCCTGGATCGTTGTGGCTGTTGTACGACCATACGGGCGATAAGGAGCTTAAAGCCTATGCCGAGAAGTTTACACGTTGGTTGGAGCCACTAAAGGATTATCGCGGCACGCACGATTTGGGATTTATGGTCTTTTGCTCCTATGGTAACGCCTATCGCCTGACGGGGGAGGAGTATTATAAGGATATTATTCTGCAGGCTTCATCCTCGCTCGCTACTCGTTATAATGATACGGTAGGTTGTATCCGCTCATGGAATACAGGGCGCAAGGTGAATCCAGAATTGGACTATATGGTCATCATCGACAATATGATGAATCTTGAGATGCTGGAGTGGGCAGGTTATAGCGATATTGCGCGTAAACATGCTGATACCACCATCAAAAATCATTTCCGAGAGGATAACAGCTCATATCATGTTGTGGCTTATAATGAGCTTACGGGCGACATCGTTGAAAAACGTACGGCTCAAGGTCGTCACAATGCTTCGGCTTGGTCGCGCGGTCAGTCATGGGGCTTGTATGGCTATACTATGATGTATCGTATGACGGGTCAGAAGCGATATTTGGAGCAGGCGGTGAAGATTGCCGAATATCTGATTCCTCGCCTGCCTGAGGATGCTATCCCGAATTGGGATTACGATGCTGAGGAGTTGTCGAAGGACTCTTCTGCTGCCTCTATTATGGCATCGGCACTTATCGAGCTTTATGGTTTTACCAAAAATAAGAGTTATCTTGCCGTGGCTGAGCGTCAGCTTCGTTCGCTCTGTTCTGAGGAGTATTTTGCAGCATTGGGCGAGAATGGAAACTTCCTGCTCAAGCATGGCGTAGGTCACTATATGGCTAAATCTGAGGTGGATGTACCTCTGTCGTATGGTGATTACTACTTTATCGAGGCTGCGATGAGATATTTGGCTCTTTAGCCGCAGGTGGTGTAATCCAAGGTATAAGGATGCTGACTTCTGATGAGGTCAGCATCTTTTTTTGTTTGTCGAGGATTGTTCTCTTTGTTGCGGAAAGAGTTAATTATTTGCATGATAATATCGAATAAGACTCTCTTAATGGTCTATATGTATAAACCTAAAATTTTATCGAACTTAAAGTGTGTATATTTGTCATGTAACATTTGTTAGATCGATAAATGAAAGTAATATGAAGAATAAAATAAAAGGTAAAATATCATTAAAATTGTAATTATGGAATTTCTATTTATTGGTGGTATCGGTACGAGTGAAATGTTGTTGATAGTATTTGCATTATTGTTGCTCTTCGGAGGTAAAAAATTGCCAGAGTTGATGCGAGGCTTAGGGCGTGGTATCAGGGATTTTAAGAATGAAACAGCCTCCCTGACCGATGAGGTCAAGAAGGCTGAGAAAGAGTTGGTAGATGATCTGAAATCAGATCTCTAAATCATAAATTTACTTCTGTGGGGCCTTATAATCAGGGCGGAGCGATACCTTATCCTTTGTAGGGAAATCCTTAGGGATGGCCTGCTTTACCTTGCCTGTAGCTGCCCACTCAGAGCCTCTGAGCAAAAGAGTCTGGAAACCTACGCACTGCATAGCAGGATTCTTCTCCAAAGTAGGGCCTGCGTGTCCCAGCATTATGTGGAAGATGCGAGCCTTGCCATAATCTACGGTAAATACGAGTGGCTCCTCGCGTCCCGAACCGCCTGTCTTAGGGTCGGTAGTACCAGAGTAGAGCAGATCCTTGATGTTGGCAGGGCCACGCATGCGATCATACATCTCATCCTGAGCGTGCTTCCAACCATCAGGCAAACCCTTGGTGATAGGGTGCTTAAAGTTGCGACAGTTCATGGCAAACTCTCTCTGCCAGCCATGAGATCCGCCTGGGCCTGGTGAATTATCCAAGAATGGCTTGCCATCTACAAGGTAATAGTATGGGCCAGACTTCTCGTTGCGACCTTCCCAACCACCGAGTGCGATGATACGCTGGAACTCCTCCCACTGCGCAAAAGCGTTGTCTGCAGCGTGGTAAATCACAACGCCACCACCATTCTGTACATACTTAAGGAATGCGTCATCAGTCTCTTTAGGCCAGCGGTCACCATTATAATCGAGCACGACCAAATCGTAAGCCGAAAAATCGGGTTTAAAGGTGGACATATCGCCACGGGCAGGTGCTGTAAGGGTAATATCGCACTCGAATAGTCCCGAATTATCCAAAATCATCTTCAACGCCTTGTGGCTTACAGGCCAATTGTGGTTGTTCTGACCAGATACGATAAGAGTCTTAATTTTCTGACTCTTTGCCTGACTTGTTGCTGGCATCAGCAGTGCGAGAGTGGCTGTTGCCATAAAAAGAAGTTTAAGTAATGTTTTCATAATTGTAGGTTTTGATGTAAAAATACAAAAAAACGTGTTACCCACCAAATGAGTAACACGTTTTTCTTAGGTTTTATACGTTAAGCCAAGGCTTTTTCGCCCGACTTTAGCTTTTGTCAACCCTTCTTAGGACTACATCATGCCGCCCATACCGCCCTGTGGCATCTGAGGCATAGCTGGTGCATCAACCTTCTTCTCAGCCAATACACACTCTGTAGTGAGGAACATAGATGCGATAGATGCAGCATTCTCCAACGCAACGCGAGATACCTTAGTTGGGTCGATGATACCAGCCTCCATCATATCTACATACTTGTCGTCACGAGCGTTGTAACCCATGTTACCCTCGCTCTCCTTGATCTTGTTTACTACTACAGAACCCTCGCCACCAGCGTTAGCTACGATCTGGCGCAATGGCTCCTCGATAGCACGCTTAACGATCTGGATACCTGTTGTCTGATCCTCGTTCTCGCCCTTGAGGTTCTCCAATGCTGCAACTGCGCGGATATAAGCAACGCCACCACCAGGAACGATACCCTCCTCAACAGCAGCACGTGTAGCAGCCAAAGCATCGTCAACACGATCCTTCTTCTCCTTCATCTCTACCTCGGTAGCAGCACCTACGTAAAGTACAGCAA
>JAFOZN010000087.1 GCA_017391185.1 Alistipes sp.
CTTGGGATCACGCAGATCGTAACCCTCTTTGGAAATTAGGGCTACGCTCTCCCATTTTCTACCACTCTTCGATGATATGATTCTGATGCGACCTTCGGCCTCGCCCTCGGAGTTGAAAATATGGCTATCGTATTCGCGCATAGAGATATAGTATCTTCCTTTGAACTCTACAATCGAAGTAAATGCACAGTGCCAAGTGCCATCACCCCAAACCTTTTCTACGGAGTATTCAATCTTTTGGGCATGGGAGTTGTGGAGCATAAAAACCGACATAACGGTAAGGAAAAATAGGTGTATTGCTTTCATGGTTACAAAGTGTAATTAAATTAACTCAATGTGGTTAGCGATTCACAAATATAGACATAATTTGATAAATAATATTATATTTTATAAACGTATTATTACGTTTTATATGTAGTCGTGTATGCATAAAAAATTCATAATACATCGCGTTTATGGTATATATATGCAGAAAATAGTGATTTTTATTTACGAAAAGGTTGCGTTATTAATTTATTTTATTAACTTTGCAAACATAAATGACAATTATAAACTCTGAGAATTATGAATACTTCAGTTAAAGAGTATGTAGAGCAATTCATGGCTGATATTGTGGCCAAGAATCCGGGTGAGGTTGAGTTTCATCAGGCGGTGAAAGAGGTAGTAGAGAGCGTTGCTCCTTATATATTGGAGAATCCACAACTTGTTAAGATGAAGGTTTTGGAGCGTATCGCTGAGCCAGAGCGAGTGATAATGTTCCGCGTACCTTGGGTAAATGACAGGGGTGAGGTGATGATCAATAAGGGTTACCGTGTACAGATGAATAGTGCCATTGGTCCATATAAGGGCGGTATTCGCTTCCACTCGAGTGTGAACCTGAGTATCTTGAAGTTCTTGGCTTTTGAGCAGACTTTCAAAAATAGCCTTACTACATTGCCTATGGGTGGTGGCAAGGGCGGATCGGATTTCAGCCCACGCGGTAAGTCGGATATGGAGATTATGCGTTTTTGTCAGAGTTTCATCACAGAGCTCTATCGCCATATCGGCAGCGATACAGATATTCCTGCAGGAGATATTGGTGTAGGTGGTCGTGAGGTTGGTTATATGTTCGGTCAATATAAGCGTCTAAGGAACGAGTTTACTGGTACCTTTACAGGTAAGGGCTTGAGCTTCGGTGGCTCTATCATGCGTCCTGAGGCTACGGGTTACGGTGCTTGCTACTTTGGTCAGGCGATGTTGGCTACTCGTGGCGAATCATACGCAGGTAAGGTAGTTGCCATTTCAGGTTCGGGTAATGTGGCGCAGTATGCCACAGAGAAGGCTTTGAGTTTGGGAGCTAAGGTTGTGACTTTGTCTGACTCTAACGGCTATATCTACGATCCAGATGGTATCGATGAGGAGAAGTTGCAGTATGTATTCGAGCTTAAGAATATGTTGCGTGGCCGTATCCGCGAGTATGTTGAACGTTATCCATCTGCTGAGTATCATGAGGGCGAGCGTCCTTGGGGTGTGAAGTGTGATATCGCAATGCCATGTGCTACGCAGAATGAGCTTAATGGTCAGGAGGCTAAGACACTTGTTACCAATGGCTGTAAGTGCGTTGTCGAGGGTGCGAATATGCCATCGACACCAGAGGCTATCGAGGTATTCCAGCAGGCTAAGATTCTCTACTCTCCAGGTAAGGCATCTAACGCTGGAGGTGTAGCTACTTCAGGCTTGGAGATGACTCAGAACTCGATGCGTTTAAAGTGGAGTGCCGAGGAGGTGGATCAGAAGTTGCAGGAGATTATGACCAAGATCCACTCAGTATGTGTGGAGTACGGTACAGAGCCAGATGGTTATGTAAACTATGTGAAGGGTGCAAATATCGCTGGTTTTATGACCGTAGCAGAGGCTATGCTTTCGCAGGGAATAGTCTAAAGGAGAGAAATAGTTTGTAGTGATATAGGTATTTAAGTGAAGAGCGTGTCTACTTTAAGTGGGACACGCTCTTTTTTGTGGTATTATTTCTGATAGACTCTCACATAATCTACTTCGTAACGCATCGGCAGAGCAGAATCCTCTATCGGTCCTCCGTTGTCACCACCCATCGCCAAGTTGAGTAGAATATATTGCTCTTGAGTGAAGGGGTTGAAACCCGCAGCGCGAGTACCTTCATTGATGGTCTTTGAAAGAGGTATTTCGTTGAGTAGTTCATCATCGAGATATATTCTTATAGCCTCCTTGTCCCAATCCATGCGCCAGATGTGGAATTTGTCGCCCCACGCTGGATCCTTCTCAGTGAAGTGTGAGTATGGAATCTTCTCATCATCCCATATTGCCTGCCATTGAGCCTTGCCGCCCCATGCTGCATTGGCTAAGATGTGTGGACGACCTTTGATGTGGTAATACTCCATTACATCTATCTCGCCGTTGTGAGGCCAAGAATTTTTCACTCCCAAGAGCCAAATTGCAGGCCAAGCACCCTTTGAAGTAGGGATTTTGGCGCGTACCTCCATACGACCGTAGAGGAATGTAAATTTGTTTCGTGTATTGATCGAAGCCGATGTGTACTCTGCATAGAGTGGTTTCTGATCCCAATTTCTGCCGTTGGGGTCATATTCGTGGCTTATACGCCTTTCGCGGCGCCCCTCGAAGATAAGTAATCCATCTCGGCACTCGACATTCTCTCGTTGGTAATACTGTGCCTCGTGGTTACGCTCGAAGCCCTTTTCGTAGCTCCACCAACGGGCATCGGGGCGACCATCCTTGTTGAATTCATCGCTCCAGACCAAATGATAACCCTCGTTGCGGTATTTGTTTGCCTCCTTGCGAGGTGTCTGACCGAAAGTAGGGCAAAGGAGCATAAGTCCAAAAATAGTAAAAATAACCTCTCGTTTCATCTTTGTTGGTATTATCTGTTTCTACAAAGTTACGATAAATAATATATTTTTCATATCTTTAAGGCTTAAAATATATCTCTATGAAGCAGAGTTGGAAACCAGGGACAATGATATATCCTCTGCCTGCTGTGTTGATCAGTTGTGGTGAGAGTGAACAAGAATATAATCTATTTACCGTTGCGTGGACGGGTACGGTGTGTACCAATCCGCCCATGTGCTATATATCGGTGCGGCCTGAGCGACACTCATATCCGATAATCAAGCGTACGGGAGAGTTTGTGATAAACCTTACGACAGCATCTTTGGCTCGCGCAACTGATTGGTGCGGTGTGCGTTCGGGTAGGGATTATGATAAATTCTCGGAGATGGGACTTCATGCAGAAACTGCAGCGGTGGTAAAGGCGCCCGTTGTGGCCGAGTCGCCTGTATGTATCGAATGTAGGGTGAAGGAGGTGGTTGCCTTGGGGTCGCACGATATGTTTATAGCAGATGTCGTGAATGTTCTGGTTGATGAGGAGTATATCGATCCTCAGACGGGAAAATTGGATCTGGAGCGAGCAGAAATGATAACGTATTGTCATGGAGAGTATTTCCGCTTGGGTGATGTTATCGGTCATTTCGGTTGGTCGGTGAGGAAGAAGCCGAGAAAGAGAGGTCGAGTAAACAAAGTTAAGAAATAGTGATATTCAATGATTTTGAGGGTTTAGAGTTGTTTGAAGAGGAAAATATTTCTATTTTTGTCATAATTTATCCACTGCTATGTACGTTGGGTAGTTTGCAATGAATCTATAATTGTTTTTGCTTATAAGTTTTGGGTTTAAGCTAACGGATATTATAGGGAAAGTAGGAGAAAATTTATATAATTTATGAAAAGAGTATTTTTGTTGATTTCGACACTTTGTGCATTGATGATCTCTTTGCAAAGCTATGCTCAGAATCTAAATCAGCAGGCATTGTTGGAGGCTTATCGTAATGGTACGCTTTCGCAAGGTAAAATTGAGGAGTTGAAAAAGTCTCAAGCGGGTAATTCTCAAGATGTGAATCGTACTCGCAGAGTGACTGCCCTTTATCAAGATTCAACTAAGCAGAATATACCAATAGGTTTGACTATGGAGAAAGACTCTCTTGCGGTTGTGCATGCGGTAGAGTCTCGTTATATGAATCGTATCTTCGGACACGACCTATTTACCAATAGCAAGCTCACCTTTGAGCCTAATCTCAGCATTGCTACTCCTGATAACTATGTCTTGGGCCCAGGTGATGAGGTGATTGTGGATGTATGGGGAGATGCTCAATCTACAGCCAATTTTACAATCTCTCCCGATGGTAGAATCAATATACCCAATGTAGGTCCTGTGACTCTCTCTGGTCTTTCGATCAGCGAGGCTACACGCCGTGTGAGAAACTCTTTGGCTACAATCTATGAGGGACTCCATGACGGATCGGTAAAGATGAAGCTTTCGCTTGGTAGCATCCGTAGTATTCAGGTAAATCTTACTGGTGAGGTGGGTAGTTCTGGTACATATACTTTGCCTTCGCTTGCAACTCTCTTCCATGCTTTGCATGTGGCAGGAGGAGTGAATGATTTGGGTACTATGCGTAATATCCAGGTCTATCGCTCTGGTAAGCTATTCTCACAGGTCGATGTATATGACTATATCTTAAATGGCAATACAGATAAGGATATCGCCTTGCTAGATGGCGATTTGATTACCGTATCGGCTTATGGTAAGTTGGTGCAGATCACGGGTGAGGTTAAGCGTCCACGCTTCTATGAGATGAAGCAAAATGAGACTATCGCCGATCTTTTGCGCTTTGCGGGAGATTTTACCTCAGAGGCGAATCGCAATATCATCAGCGTGACACGCCGTCAGGGTGGCGAGTATAAGTCGTTTACAGTAGAGAGCTCTAAGTTTGCATCGTTTAATTTGGAGGATGGTGATGTTTTGTCTGTATCTGGTAGCTTGGATCGCTATGAGAATCGTGTAGAGATTCGCGGTGCGGTTTATCGTGCTGGACACTATGCAATAGATGAGAATACCAAGACTTTGAAGCAACTTATCGCTCGTGCAGATGGTCTTCGCGAGGATGCCTTTAAGGCTCGCGCTCTTTTGTATCGCGAGAAGGCGGATTGGACTACAGAGATGAAGTCTGTTGATTTGGAGGGTCTTATGTCGGGTAAGGTTGCCGATATCGAGCTTCGTCCAAACGATGTATTTGTAGTCTCTACCATCACAGGCTTGCGCGAGGAATATACTGTAAGTATCTATGGTCAGGTAGGTAGCCCAGATATATATCCTTATGCTGAGAATATGACAGTTGAGGATTTGTTGGTGGCAGCAGGTGGTTTGTTGGAGTCGGCTTCGACTGCCAATGTTACAATCACTCGCCGTATCAAGGATACCAAGAGCTTGAATGTAAGAGATGAGTTGTTGGAGACATTTACAATCGATGTAAAGGATAATTTGGTGGTAGATGGTCAAAAGGGCTTTGTCCTCCAGCCATTCGATCAGGTGCTTGTACGCCGTTCTCCAGTATATGTACCTCAGAGTAGAGTGACTGTTCAGGGTGAGGTGGCTTTTGCTGGTAGTTATCCAATCTCGCATCGTAATATGCGTCTTTCGGAGATTATCGAGGCGGCGGGTAAGACTACTCCAGCAGCTTATGTTCAAGGTGCATATCTATTGCGTGAGATGACCGAGGAGGAGCAGATGCAGAATCAGGCTTTGCAGAAGATGATTTCTAAGCAGGCAATGCAGGGTGCGGATTCTCTTAATTTGGGAGGAGCAGAGGAGACCTTGGCTGCTCGTCAGTATGTTGTTGGTATCGACCTTCAAGAGGCGATTGGTAATCCAGGTTCAGATGCTGATGTGGTGTTGCGTGATGGCGATGTTGTAGTAGTGCCAGAGTATAATGGTACAGTGAGAGTGATGGGTTCTGTACTCTATCCAAACTCAATTACGTATAAGGAGGGTAAGAATCTTAAGTATTACGCCAAGGCTTCGGGAGGTTTCGATAATCAGGCTCGTAAGGGTAAGGCTTTTGTAATCCATATGAACGGTATGGTAGAGTCAGGAATGTCGGCTAAGGTGCTTCCTGGATCAATCATCATTGTGCCTTCAAGAAGAATCAAGGAGCCTGTGAATTGGTCTGATATTGTAGGTGTAATATCATCTACAGCGTCAACTGCAGCAATGATGATCTCTGTTATTAATCTTTCAAAGTAGTGTAGTTATGGATCAGATTCAGAATAATATGCCGATGCTTCAGGAGGAGCAGGAGATTGATCTCGTTGCTTTGGTTAAAAAGATGTGGCTCAACAAGGGCTTGATCATTAAGCTGACTGCAGTCTTTATGGTTTTGGGCTTGTTGGTAGCACTTTTCAGCTCAAAGGTTTATACCACCTCATGTGATATCGTGCCTCAGACATCAAAGGGTGCTAAAGGTGGCGGTATGAGTTCATTGGCTGCATTGGCTGGTATTAATATTAATGATGGTCGGAGTGGAGCAGAGCTTTCTCCACTGGTGTACCAGAACATTATGAATAGCACATCCTTCCGTAAGGAGTTGATGCAGACTAAGATTGACTTTGAGGAGGCAGGTCGTCCTGTTAGTTTCTATGAGTATTATACCAGCGAGGAGTTTAATAAGCCAACGGTATTGAGCTATATCATGAAATACACGATTGGTCTTCCGGGTGTAATCATGAATGCGATTCGCGGTGAGCAGCCAGAGCCAGATTATAGCTTATTGGGAGGAGCTTCGGCTATTGAGACTATCTCGAAGGATGATTTCAAGGTGCTGAAAATTTTGGAATCATGCATCTCAATGACTTTGGATAACAAGAATGGTTATTTGACAATTACTGCCAATATGCCAGAGGCTTTGGCGGCGGCTCAGCTTGCGCAGGCATCGGTAGAGTTGTTGCAGAAGTATATCACCAAGTTCAAGATCGAGAAGGTGCAGTCAAACCTTGATTTTGTGCAGGAGCGTTATAATGAGGCTAAGGGAAATTTTGAGGATATTCAGTCTCGCCGAGCAAAGTTCCGTGATGCTAACCATAACTCTGTGAAGTATGCAGCACGTGTAGAGCAGGAAAAATTGGATGCCGAGTACACTTTGGCGATGAATCTTTATAGCGAGCTTGCTACACAGTTGGAGCAGGCAAAGATCAATGTCAAGGAGACCACTCCGATTTTGACTGTTATTCGTCCTGTGACTGTACCATATAAGAAGAGTAAACCTCAGCGTGCAATGATTTTGTTGGCTTTCACCTTCTTGGGCTTTGCTGCTGGTGCAGGTTTGGTGCTTGTGTCGCAGACTTTGGCTCAGTTTGTCGGAGAGGAGCGAGTTGGTAAATACATCAAGGAGTTGCCAGCCGAGGAGTAAATAATAGAAAGTGCTCAAGCAAAGTTTTAATAGATAAAAGTTATGCCACAGATATCCGAAAGAGCTGTCCAGATGCCCGCTTCGCCAATTAGGAAGTTGGTGCCGTTGGCAGATGCTGCAAAGAAGCGAGGTACAAAGATCTATCATCTCAATATCGGTCAGCCCGATTTGCCATCTCCCAAGGAGGCATTGGAGGCTTTGCGAGAGGTTGATAGAGATATCTTGGAGTATAGCCCAAGTGATGGCTATCTCTCGCTGAGAGAGAAACTCGTGGCATATTATGATCAATATCAGATTAAACTCTCGGCCGATGATATTATCATCACCACGGGTGGCTCGGAGGCGGTATTATTCGCCTTTATGTCGTGCCTGAATCCTGGTGATGAGATTATCGTACCAGAGCCAGCCTATGCCAACTATATGGCCTTTGCAATCTCGGCGGGCGCGGTGATCCGTACCGTATCGACCTCTATCGAGGAGGGTTTTGCCTTGCCTAAGGTGGAGCAGTTTGAGGAGCTTATAAATGAGCGTACTCGTGGAATCTTGATCTGTAATCCTAATAATCCTACGGGTTATCTCTATACCCGTAAGGAGATGAATCGTATTAGGGATATTGTCAAGAAGTATGACCTGTTCCTCTTCTCGGATGAGGTCTATCGAGAGTTTATCTATACAGGTTCGCCATATATCTCGGCATGCCATCTTGAGGGAATAGAGCAGAATGTCGTCTTGATTGACTCTGTGTCGAAGCGATATTCTGAGTGTGGTATCCGTATTGGTGCATTGATTACCAAGAATAAGACTCTGCGTAATGCGGTGATGAAGTTTTGTCAGGCGCGTTTGAGTCCGCCTTTGTTGGGCCAGATTGTGGCAGAGGCCTCGATTGATGCCCCACGTTCATATATGATTCGTACCTACGAGGAGTATATCGAGCGTAGAAATTGCCTGATTGATGGGTTGAATAAGATCCCTGGAGTGTATTCTCCTATCCCGATGGGTGCATTCTATACCGTTGCGCGTCTGCCTATTGATGATAGTGATAAGTTCTGCGCATGGTGCCTTGAGGAGTTTGAGTATGAGGGTGAGACCGTCATGATGGCTCCAGCATCAGGTTTCTATACCGATCCTAATAAGGGACGCAATGAGGTGCGTATTGCCTATGTTCTCAAGAAGGAGGATTTGCGCCGAGCATTGTTTGTTTTAAGCAAGGCTTTGGAGGCATATCCAGGTAGGGTAGAGTAGCTGCGATAAAGCTAAGTTATAGCAGATATGATATATTTAGAGAGACTTTTGCTCAATGGTTGGGCAGAAGTCTCTCTTGCTTTTGTGGGATTAGTTGCAAAATGAAAATAAAATAGCTAAATTTGTAATGATGACCATACGAAGTGGAATCTTCTTTGCGTTTTTAAGACCTAAACCTAAAACTATTCTATAATGGGAAAATATATTCTTTCGCTCGATCAGGGCACAAGTAGCTCACGAGCTATTGTTTTTGACCATCAGGGACAAATCTGTTCCATGGCGCAACGAGAATTTACTCAATACTTCCCCAAACCTGGTTGGGTGGAGCATAACCCTCATGAGATATGGTCATCTCAGGCTTCGGTTATAGCCGAGGCTATATCACTCATCGGTATCAATGGTTTGGATATTGCGGGTATTGGTATTACCAATCAGCGCGAGACTACCATCGTATGGGATAGAGAGACTGAAGAGCCTATCTATAATGCTATCGTATGGCAGGATCGCCGTACCTCGGAGTATTGTGATAGCCTTAAGGCTGATGGATATACCGAGATGATTCGTTCTCGTACGGGACTTATCATCGATGCCTATTTCAGTGCCACCAAGATTAAGTGGATCTTGGATAATGTAAAGGGCGCAAGGGAGCGTGCCGAGCAGGGTAAGTTGATGTTCGGTACGGTAGATACATGGCTTATCTGGCGTTTGACACGTGGCGAGGTACATGTCACCGATGTAAGTAATGCTTCGCGTACAATGCTCTTTAATATCCACACTTTGCAGTGGGATGAGGAGCTTTTGCGCCTGTTCGATATTCCACTTTCGATGATGCCTGAGGTTCGCTCATCGAGCGAGGTATATGGAGCTACCCAATCTACCATCTTTGCACATAGAGTACCTATCGCAGGTATCGCTGGTGATCAGCAGGCGGCACTCTTTGGTCAGATGTGTGTCGAGCCCGGCTCGGTGAAGAATACCTATGGTACGGGTTGTTTCCTTTTGATGAATAGTGGAGAAAAACCTATTGATTCGAAGAATAATCTGCTCACCACCGTAGCGTGGAAGATTGGTGATAAGGTAAACTATGCTCTTGAGGGTAGTATCTTCGTGGGAGGCTCTGTGGTGCAGTGGCTCAGAGATGGATTGGGTATAATACGCTCTTCTTCTGAGATTGAGGCTTTGGCAGCGAGTGTGCCCGATACTGCGGGAGTCTATTTTGTACCTGCTCTGACAGGTCTTGCTGCTCCATATTGGGATCAATATGCCAGAGGCAGTATCAGTGGAATTAGCCGAGGTACTACCGCAGCCCACATAGCTCGTGCAGCGTTGGAGGGTATTGCTTATCAGACGTTGGATATTGTAGATGCTATGCAGCGCGATGCGGGTATTGATCTTAGGGAGTTGAAGGTCGATGGAGGAGCTGCGCGCAACAATCTTTTGATGCAGTTCCAAGCAGATGTGCTTTCTACTAAAGTTATACGTCCGAAGGTGACCGAGACTACGGCCCTTGGTGCTACATATCTGGCGGGTTTGGCAGTTGGATTCTGGGGTAGTGTAGATGAGATTCGAGAGCAGTGGCAGGCCGATCAGATCTTTGAGCCTAAGGCAGACGCCGAGACTATAGCCAAGTCTATTGCTGGTTGGCACGATGCCGTGGGTAGAGTCTTGGTGAAGTAAGGTGAAGCTAATAACCTATTAACATAACCAAACTATGGAGATTACACTTTTTACCAA
>JAFOZN010000088.1 GCA_017391185.1 Alistipes sp.
GACCTATTTTGCTGGATTCTGATTGGTTCTGTTATCGCAATGGATACCATCATCTTCTCTCCAATGTGGAAGATCATCAAGCGGTTGGCCAAATTTGATGTAACCATTGTAGAGCAGGAGCAGATGATTATACGCTTTGAAAAGTTGTTCATTCGCAACAACATCATAACGGCTTGCTTCTTGGCATTCGCCTTCGCGTATGTTATTATCGAAGCTGTAATTCGTCACTCGGTACTATCTACTGAATGGTGGTTGTGGGTGATTCTGACTTTTATTGGGTCAGCAGTATTAATAGGCTGGCAATACCTACGAGATAAGGACCGAATTGATGAAATTAAGCAGCGAATCATAGCACTCAAGCAGTTTGAGGAGTAAAAAAGAAGGTGTTTCAACATATGTTGAAACACCTTTTATTTGTATAAATGTGAATAAAACTATCGGGGCAACGCCTCTACCTCAAGTGTTTCATACGCCTTCTCAGCCTTCGCCAAAGCATCCTCTACGTTCTCGCCACGAGCCAAAATCACGCCCATACGGCGGTGCCCCTTAACCTCAGGCTTACCGAAGATACGAATCTGAACATTTGGCTCAGCGAGAACCTTATCCAGATTGCCGAATACAACTTTATCGGTATCACCCTCGACAACAACAGCCTTAGAAGCTGATGGGCCATAGAAATTAATCGAAGGAATAGGCAAGCCCAACACCGCACGAGCATGCAATGCAAACTCCGACAAATCCTGCGAAATCATGGTCACCATACCTGTATCGTGTGGACGAGGAGAGACCTCACTGAATAATACTTGATCACCACATACAAATAACTCAACGCCAAAGATACCATAGCCACCCAAAGCATCGGTAACCTTCTTAGCAATATCCTGAGCATCAGACAAAGCCTTTGGACTCATAGGTTGTGGTTGCCATGATTCACGATAGTCGCCATCCACCTGATGGTGACCAATCGGATTGAGGAACAACGTACCTCCGCTATGACGTACTGTGAGGAGCGTAATCTCGTAATCGAACTTCACGAAACCCTCCACGATAACCTCACCACCTCCCGCTCGACCGCCCTCCTGAGCAATCTTCCAAGAATTATCGGCATCTGCCATGCTACGTACAACACTCTGACCATGACCCGAAGAACTCATGATTGGCTTCACTACACATGGAGTACCGATTGCCTCAAGCGCTGCATCAAACTCCTCGCGTGTAGCCGCAAAGCGATATGGTGATGTCTTAATACCCAACTTCTCGGCAGCCAACTGACGAATACCCTTACGATTCATCGTAAGCAGAGTAGCCTCAGCGGTAGGGATAACATTATAACCCTCCTTCTCCAGAGCCACCAACGTAGGTGTTGCGATAGCCTCCACCTCAGGGATGATATAATCTGGCTTCTCCTTCTCAATAATCTCACGAAGTCGCTCTCCATCCAACATTGAAAGTACATATGAACGGTGCGCAACCTGCATAGCAGGGGCATTCTCGTATTTATCCAGAGCGATAACCTCTACTCCAAAACGCTGCAACTCAAGAGCAACCTCCTTACCCAATTCGCCCGAACCGCACAAGATAGCCTTCTTGCCGACTGGAGTCATGGGTGTTCCTATCTTTACCATAAATTCTCTTATTTAACTTTTGCTTCGCAATATACACATCGATGCTCGCCACTATCGGTCTGATAGAAGAGCTTATCCACATCCTCTACATTAGAGATACATTGGCGATTAGAGCATCTAAGATTCTCGTTGATCTGATTCTTATCAAGACGTGGGGTAGCCTCAGTAGGACGCTCCTTAGACCACTCCAAAAGATTATAGATAAGCGCCATGCGGACAAACTTACCATTCTCGACCTGACGGAAATATGCCGCACGTGGATCATTATCTACATCACGTGTAATCTCATTGACACGAGGCAGTGGATGCAAGACGATCATATCCTTCTTGGCATTCTTCAAACGCTCGGCATTGAGGATAAAGCTATCCTTGAGCATCTCATACTCCTCCTCATCCAAGAAACGCTCCTTCTGCACACGAGTCATATAGAGGATATCCAACTCTGGCATAACCTCCTCCATAGTAGCGACCTCGCGTGTAGGGATATTATTCTTATCGCACACCTCTCGGCGAATATACGAAGGCAAGCGCAACTCCTCAGGAGCGATCAGCACTACGTTGATACCCTCATAACGCGAAAGAGCCTTAATGAGAGAGTGAACCGTACGACCAAACTTCAAATCTCCGCAGAAACCGATTGTAAGGTTGTCCAAACGGCCTTTCTCACGGCGAATGGTGAGCAGATCGGTCAAGGTCTGAGTAGGGTGTGCATGGCTACCATCTCCAGCGTTGATGATAGGTACATCCGAATAGTGTGAAGCCACGAGTGGCGCACCCTCCTTGCTATGACGCATAGCGATGATATCGGCAAAGCAACCCAATACACGAACTGTATCGGCTACAGTCTCTCCCTTACTTACCGAAGAAGATGCCGCATCCGAGAAACCAAGCACATTACCACCAAGCTCCATCATAGCCGATGTAAAGCTCAGGCGTGTACGTGTACTTGGCTCATAGAACAAGGTGGCGAGTTTCTTACCCTTGCAAGCCTCACTATACTTTGCTCTATTCTCAATGATATCGAGTGCCGTATTGATAATCTGGTCAACCTCGGCAACTGTGATATCGGTTGTATCGATTAAGTGTCTCATTGCGAGAAAATTTCTTATTTATTAATCCAACTCTCATCTGATGGGTTATTGCGGAAGGCGATGATGCGAGCGCAATCCTCCTGCTTGATATAACCCTCCTCGGCTGCAACCCCTACGAGTGCATCCAAGTCACATAACGAATGGTTGATAACGTTTGCCTCAGCCATGCGATCCAAGCCCTTCTTCATACCGTAAGTAAAGATGCTCACAACTCCCAAAACATCGGCACCAGCCTCACGAAGCACATTCACCACCTCGATACAGCTACCGCCTGTAGAGATCAAGTCCTCGACAACAACAACCTTCTGGCCCTTCTCCAACTTACCCTCGATCTGGTTTGTGCGACCATGATCCTTAGCACCACTACGAACATAACCCATTGGAAGATCCATGATTGTAGCCACAATAGCTGCGTGAGCGATACCTGCGGTACTTGTACCCATCAACACCTCGCACTCTGGGAAGTGAGCCTTAACCAACTCCGAAAGACCCTTCTCTACATTGTCACGCACGCGTGGTGCTGTCAATGTGAGGCGATTGTCGCAATAGATAGGGCTCTTGATACCACTTGCCCATGTAAATGGCTGCTCTGGACGCAAAAATACTGCGCCGATAGAGAGCAAATCTTTAGCAATTGTCTTTTTCATGATATATATGTTTTATCTTTTCCTTTATAATTAACCCACGAACTCTGCCACACAACGCTTATATGCCGCAACAGGATCCTCAGCCTGAGTGATAGGGCGACCAACAACGATATAATCAGTACCAATCTCCTTGGCACGCTCTGGTGTAGTTACTCTTACCTGATCGCCAACCTCGCCATCGGCAAAGCGCACACCTGGGGTAACAGTCACGAACTCTG
This sequence comes from Alistipes sp., assembly GCA_017391185.1. Lineage (GTDB taxonomy): Bacteria > Bacteroidota > Bacteroidia > Bacteroidales > Rikenellaceae > Alistipes. The sequence goes on from JAFOZN010000088.1 coordinate 3,582, forward strand.
CGCCACAAGCCTCCTTAACCATGCCAGCCTCCAGAGGAGAACATACCACGCCATCCAAACCAGCTTCCTTAGCATTCTGGGCATACTTTACGATAGTATCGTTGATCGAAGCATTGATCAAAAGTTCCTTCTGCATACGCTCCTCACTTGTCGATGTGAGCTGAGTTACAGCGATCAAGAGTGGGCGAGTGCCATCTGGGCGAGTCAAACCCTCCAAGGCAGCCTTCATCATATCGATAGTACCAGCAGCGTGGAGATTACACATATCCACATCCATCTTCGACAATACCGACATTGCCTTCTTTACGGTATTGGGAATATCGTGCAACTTAAGGTCAAGGAAAATCTTATGGCCACGATCTTTGATCTCCTTCACAATAGCAGGGCCAGCTGCATAATAAAGCTCCATACCGATCTTAACGAATGGCTTACAATCGGTAAACTTGTCAAGGAAAGCGAGCGTTGCCTCAGCTGAGCTGAAGTCACACGCAATGATTACATCTCTCTGATTCATCGGAATATAATTTTAGATTATCTATAATTTCACTTTTCAAAGTGCTAATTTAACAAAACTAATCCAATATTCAAAATACAAAATTCAAAATCTCTTGTTCTACAAGTCGTATAGCGGAATATAGATAGCGACATAAGAAAAAGAGCAACATTTTCTTCGATGTTGCTCTTTCCCATTTCCAAAATAACTTTAGGTTTTATTGCAAAACTTTCTCTGGATAACCCGCCTTAACAGGGATGCGATCCTCATCCATAGCTGCACTCAACGCCAACCATGCAACGATGACAGCATTAATTCTTAGATCAGGCAATGACAGACGCTCGTAGGTATCCATCACGGTGTGGTATGTACGACCATACTCCAACCAATCCTGAATAAACTGATATGCTGGCAAGCCCATTCTATTAAAAGTAGCATGATCAGTACTACCTGTACGGCGAGGTGAAAGGGTAGTGAAGCCCAATGACTCCAAAGGCTTCTTCCAAGTCTCGAAGAATGGCACAGCCTCATCATTCTCCTCAAGGTAGATACCACGGAAACGACCTGAACCGTTATCCATATTCAGGTAGAGAGCAAACTTCTCATAACCCGCCAACACCTTTTTCTTCTCACTATCGAGCAGATAGTTCTTAGCATAGCCACGTGAGCCATAGAGCCCTTGCTCCTCTCCACCCCACAAAGCAAGACGAATCGTACGCTTAGGCTTAATACCCAACTCTTTGATGATACGCATAGCCTCCATCATCACAATACAACCCGAAGCGTTGTCGGCAGCACCCGTACTACCATGCCAAGAGTCGAAGTGGGCACCGAGCATAACAACTTCATCCTTGAGTTTAGGATCTGTACCTGGGATCTCTGCCATGACGTTATTGATACGCTGATTGTCGGTAAAGACATTCTTGATATTAAGCTCCATCTCGACCTTTTCACCCCTTGCCATCATACGCACCATACGGCTATGATCCTCGATAGGAAGAATAATCTCTGGTGTAGGCTCTGGATCACCCACCTTATAAGAGACACCGCGCGAAGTAGGGACATTGAAAGTTCCGCTACCACTCACTACGGCAAGCACCTTCTCCTCC
>JAFOZN010000089.1 GCA_017391185.1 Alistipes sp.
ATCGAGCTTCGTGCTCGCGTGGTGGAGCAGAAACGTAATGTGTTGGATATCGCAGTCGAGCTGCGAGATGCTCAAGGAGAACTTTGTACTACGGCAAACTGCATCTATTTCCTCTTTCCGAAGGATAGAGCGAAGGAGGAGTTTGGCTTTATGGAGTTTAAGACCGAAGATGAATTGTAAGCGAGAAATAAATGATGAGAAAATTTGTAGTAATTCTACTCCTGCTTAGCTCGGCTTTTTCGGCGCATGCGCAACAGACTCTGTCAAAATCTGAATCTCTTGCTGTGCAAAAGGAACTCGAGGTCAAGTGGCGTAGTGATATGCGTAATCGACATCAAGAAGCGATAGAAAAAGAGGTGTTTGAATCTGGCGATCTAAAGCTGAGGTTTAAATCCATTATCTATGGAGAAAAACCTGCTGATGGTCGTAGCCTATTTATCTCTCTTCATGGTGGAGGTGGCGTGCCAGCGGCTGTTAATGATCAGCAATGGCGTAATCAGATTCGACTATATAAGCCCAAAGAGGGTGTATATGTTGCACCCCGTGCGCCTTGGGATGCGTGGAATATGTGGTTTCAGGAGGGGATTGATCAACTCTTTGAGATGCTTATTCAGGCGGCAGTGACTCATTGGGATGTAAATCCCGACAAGGTCTATTTGTTGGGTTATTCTGCGGGTGGCGATGGCGTGTGGCGCATGGCTCCACGTATGGCAGATCGTTGGGCTGCGGCTTCGATGATGGCTGGCCATCCGGGTGAGGCATCACAGGTGAATTTACGCAATACGCCATTTATGATTTGGATGGGCGAGAACGATAGCGCATACGATAGAAATGAGTTGGCTCGTAAGCATGGCGCCATTATGGATTCTTTGGCTAAGGCTGATGGACGTGGGTACAAACACCTTACAACCATTGTTGCGGACAAAGGCCATTGGATGGATGGCGTAGATAAGGCGGCTATTGGGTGGATGCAAGATTGTGGAGCTCGCAATCCCTATCCCGAAAAGGTCGTTTGGCGACAGGAGGAGGTTGTGCGATCAGCATTCTATTGGTTAGCGGCTCCTCAAGATGAGTTACGTCATGGAGCAACCGTCATAGCTGAGCGTAAAGGTAATGTGGTTAACATCTTAGAATGTGACTACTCTCGTGTGACGTTATATCTAAATGATCAGATGTGTAATCTCGATAAACCGATTGTTGTAAATTATCGTGGGAAACGTATCTTTCGAGGTAAGCTACCGCGCACAATAGAGAACCTCAAATCGACTTTGGAACAGCGAGGTGATTTGCGTTATATCTTCCCTTCTAAGGTGGAGGTCGAAATACCCGATTGATAGATGTAATAAAAATATGGTACTAATCCCGAAGGTTAGTACCATATTTTTATTGCGGATATTACAAAAAATTATTTCTGCAACTGAGAGTTGTCAGCTACAACCATATTCTTGTCAACGCGGAGTGTTACGTTGCTGTCCACCTCGATCAAAAGAGTAGTCTCCTTAACCTCCTTTACAGTAGCGTAGATTCCACCAGCAGTGATAACCTTATCACCCTTCTTCAATCCCTCGCGGAACTTAGTCATCTCCTTACGGCGCTTAGACTCAGGACGCCACATGAAGAAATACATAACTGCTACCATAGCCAGCATCATAATCCAGAAGCTGCCCATGCCTGGTTGCTGTACAGCCTCAGCTGCTTGAAGTACATTAATCATACGTTTATAAGTTTAAATTGTTATTTTCCTGTTTAACCTTCCTTCCCAGAAGGCTCTATCGCAACAAAGATAGTGAATTTTTCTAAAACTACAACTCTACTCGACCTCGGCCTCGATATATATCTTTATCTTTTGGTCGCTTCCTGCCAGATATAGTTCTATAAGTTTCATCTGCCAACCCGTCTGCCCCTTTGAATCAAACTCAAAGTCTATGGCAGCATCAGCTCCGACCTCAATAGGCTTGCGCTCATAACTGAGTTTAGTACATCCACATGTGTTTACATGGCGCAGGATTACTATTGGCTCAGAGGTTGAGTTTTTGAGATTAATCCTCTTTTTGATAACCTCTCCACTACGCATATTCCCAAAACTTAGAGTGTCCGTCACGCCCAACTTCAATGCCTCTGGATTGATCTCTATGCTTTGAGATGGGCTAAGAGCGTGTGGCTTGAGCTCTTGGCGAGCCTTGCATCCAAAAGAGAATGTTGCAGCCACAAGGACCGCAACACACATTATACTTAATACTCTTTTACACTTGTCGTTCTGCATCTTGAAACTGCTTATCGCCGTTTAGATAAGGCCTCTACCACTCTTCTCGATCTTACCCTCCTGATTGAGTGTAGCTACGATCTTATCGAGTACGCCATTGATGAAGTTGCTACTTCCTGGCGAAGAGTAATACTTAGCTATTTCGATATACTCGTCAAGAGTCACCTTTACAGGGATTGATGGGAATGAGAGAAGCTCTGTTACGGCGGTAATCATAATCAGATTATCCATATATGCTATGCGCTCTACATCCCAATTGCGAGTATATTGCTCGATGAGCTGCTGATGCTTATCGAAGTTGAGTGCAGTCTTGGCAAAAAGCTCTTTGGCATACTCCAAATCATCCTCGCTCTTAAACTTAGGCAGCACCTTGACCTCTTGATGCGAAGCACGTATGTTAGAGAGAGTGCGAGTAACCATGATCAAGGCAAAACCTAAATCATCGTTCCACAATATAGACTGCTCCTCAAGCACCTCTTCCAAAGCCTCTGAATTCTCCAACTCATTCATATAGAAGTCGGTCACCAAAGCCAAATCCTCACGGAAGGAACGCTCCTGAGAGAGCATATATTTCTGATAGTACTCGGTCTGCTCCAACTCATTAAAGAGACTCTTAATCAACTCTGGATATTGACTCCAAGAGAGCTTCTTGGAAGCAAGATAGTCATTCACCGAGTCACTCTCGCTGATGAGTCTGATGACTGAGTTTTCTACAAATTTACGATTAGGGTTGAGATCTTCAGCCGTAGGCAATTTCTTCTGCATGGCTGCTTGCTGTCGCTGCTCGGCATGTCGGGCAAGCTCGACTATGAGCGAGAGCATCTGGAAATAGAGATCGTATGTCTTGTCGATAGATGCAACCAAATTCTTCTCAGAGACAGACAATGAGTTTGACTCTGATTTTAGGTGAGCATACAAAGCCTTCAAGACTTTAATTCTGAGCAATCTTCTGCTTATCATATAATGAACCTTGTTTGATGTCGTGCAAAGATAATAAAACTACTTCAGAGGACAAAATTTATTTCACATCAAAAGCCTCGCATTGGTAAAAAAAGATGATAGAGTCTCAAATTACCGATAATTTATACTATCTTTGTCATAATATGTATCGCAAAATCTTGAATATAGTTCCATCGGAGTTTCTATCTCGTGGTTGGGTGCTTGCACTCAATATAATGTTTCGTGCGGTACTTAATTTTTTTAGTGTGGCTCTTATGGTGCCTCTATTGGTGTTGATTTTGGATCGTGAGACGTTTGTCCAAAATCCAGTATATAGAGCCATTTGCGATTGGGCTGGTATGGAGAGCTATCGAGAGTTTGCAGTCTGTGTAATCGTGGCGATTGTCTTGTCTGTTCTCCTTAAAAGCGTATTGTCTCTATTGTTGTATAGATACGAAAGAGATTATATCTATGACCTCTATCGTAGTCTATCTCGCCGTATGTATATTGATTATTTCAAGCGAGGTTTGCTCTTTGTGAGACAAAACAACTCAGCCGAACTATCTCGCCGTGTAAATCTTATATCACTCAATTTCGTAGTTGGATTTTTGCGTCCTATAGCTGTTATTGCGGGCGAGGTGGTGCTTTTGTGGCTGATCCTTGTAGCTCTTGCTATATATGATATTGGGGCGCTATGTGTCGTTGTATTGATATTTGCGCCTGCAATATGTGGTTATTATTATTTTGTGCGCCGCCGTCTGAATCAATATGGCAGAGAGGAGAATGAAGCTCACAAGGTTCGTTTTCGTAGCGTTGCTGAGAGTTTTCGCGGTTATGCCGATGTTGAAGTGAATAATGCCTTTCCGCGTATGTTGTCTATCTATGACCAATATACCATGCGCCTGAGTTCGGTGCAGAAGCGAGATGCTATGCTCTCGGCCATGCCACAAAGTTTTATGGAGTTGGCCATTACACTTGGTATGGCTCTGCTTGTTGTGACGGGCGTGTTCCTGCCAGAGGCAAATGTGAAGATTGTTTTTGGAGTGTTTGCTGTTGCAGCCATTCGCCTGATGCCTTCTGTGCGTACGATTCTCTCGGCATATAGCTCAATGAGTCATAATAAATATACGTTGGAGATTTTGTCTGATACATCCGATAGGGTTGATGTCATAGATGAGTCTAAGCGTAAGAATCTCAAATCGCAGATTGAACTGCACAATGTCTGCTTCTCATACCAAGATGAGCCTGTGATTAAGGATTTTAATCTGATTATCAAGCGAGGTGATAGGGTGGGTATTCAAGGCTCTTCGGGGCGAGGTAAATCTACTCTGATGAATCTCCTTGTGGGGTTGTTGTCGCCCGATTCGGGTGAGATACTCATTGATGGAGAATTGCTTACTAAAGAGAACTCTCGCCTTTGGCAAAACTCAATTGGTTATGTATCGCAGAGTGTATTTTTATTGGATTCCACCCTCAAAGAGAATATCGCCTTTGGTGTTGAGCCCAATAAGATTGATATGGATAGATTGCGCGATGTGATCTCTTTGGCGAGTCTCGATGAGTTTGTTAAGACTCTGCCCGATGGCGTGGATAGTAATATCGGTGAGGGTGGTTGTCGTATTTCGGGTGGTGAGCGTCAGCGCATAGGTATAGCGCGTGCGCTCTATCGCAAGGCCGATGTACTTCTATTGGATGAGGCAACATCATCGTTGGATTCCAATACGCAGTCGCAGATTAACGAAGCTATCAAAAAGTTGTCTCAGAAGAACCCCGAACTGACGATTGTCGTGATAGCTCATCGTGCTTCGGCTCTTGATTATTGTGATTATATAGTAAATATGTAATATGAAGTTTCGTGATTATATCATCTCATCACACAGAGTGCGCCTGATAGGGCCTGCATCAGATCTTGTGGCTCTCGGATTAGAGGGCTTTGCTCCTTTTGAGGTAAAGGAATCAGATTGTATAGAGCCTGCAATTGTGGAGATTGTGACAGGATGTGATGTTGTATATGATCATGCTAAGTTTGAGGAGCTTACACGTTTTGATTTTGATGCGGGACAAGCCACTTGTATATTTAGTCGCTCGGATGAGGAGTTTTTATTTGTGATGGAGCAGCGGGGCGGCCTTCGCCAAATCTATATCTTTGAAAAGGAGGCTCTTCGTGTGAGATGTGATGTGAGCGAATGTAACGATTCGATGGCCAAATCCCTGTTTCGTTTCGGTATATGGTTTGTCGTGGGTTTAGCCTTGACTCGTAAAGAGTGCTGTGCGGTGCATACATCGGTTATTGTGGCCAACAATAGTGCAGTGATGTTTTTGGGTGAGTCGGGCACGGGTAAGAGTACCCACACACGCCTGTGGCGAGAGAATATAGAGGGTGTTCATTTGCTTAATGATGATAGTCCTTTTGTGAGTGTTGCCGATGGTAGGGTGATGGTCTATGGCTCGCCATGGAGTGGTAAGACTCCATGCTATCGCCGTGAGAGTTTCCCTTTGCAAGCTGTTGTGCGTTTGAGTCAAGCCCCACATAATAAGATCCGCCGACTCAAAGGCATTTTTGCCATCGGAGCATTGCTCCCATCCTTGCCTCCAGCCTTTTTGTTCGATAAGGAGTTGGAGGAGCGTCTGATGGAGATATTGTCAAAAATCGTAGCTCAAGTACCATTTTTTCATTTAGAGTGTCTGCCTGACGGGGATGCAGCTCGGATGTCTTATAATGCTGTGTATGGAGAGAACGCTATTAAATAATATTGAGCAATTAGTCGATCTGGGAGCTACATTTGAACTCCGAGTGACGGGCTTTAGTATGTTACCTTTGCTCGGATATGGTAATGACAAAATCATTATTCGGCGTATTGATGAAAAAGAGATTATCACCGACCGAATAGCAATGTTTCGTACGGCTCAAGGCAGGATAATTGTCCATAGAGTTGTTGCTCTCGAAGATGGTGTAGTAAAATTAAAGGGCGATGGGAATCTATATGGTTATGAATATTGCAACCGTGAAAAGATTATTGGCGTTGTAGAAGGCGTTGTGCGTCAGAATGGTAGGGTTGTCAGTTGCAGATCTAAATTGTGGCGCATGAGAGAGAAAATATGGTTGTGTCAACCTCTTATCATAAGACGCTTTGCTTTGGCGATTATGCGACATTGGCTTAATTTTAAAAGAAATAATAAATAATATATTTTTATATGCAGGATATTCGTATAGGTCATGGCTATGATGTTCATGCCTTGGCCGATGGCTTGAGATTGGTTCTTGGTGGAGTGGAGATTGAGCATTCTAAAGGTTGTGTCGCTCACTCTGATGGTGATGTCGCCATCCATGCTATTTGTGATGCCTTGTTGGGTGCGTTGGCATTGGGCGATATAGGTAAGTTGTTCCCTGATACCTCGATGGAGTTTAAGGGTATTGATTCTAAGATTTTGTTGCGCAGGGTATGTGATGTTGTCGAGCAGAAAGGGTATAAAATCTCCAATATCGATTGTACGATTGCTATGCAGCGTCCCAAGCTGCGCCCACATATCGACACCATGCGCCAGACTTTGGCCGATGTGATGGGCGTAGATGTTGATAGAGTCTCTGTGAAGGCCACCACTACCGAGTGCCTGGGGTTTGAAGGACGTGAGGAGGGTGTTTCCACCCATGCCGTAGCGTTGCTTATAAAATAAAGTTAATCCCAAAAGCCGTTATGACTTTTGGGATTAATTTTTACTTTAAAAGAACCATTCAATTTTGAATTCTGAATTTTGAATTCTGAATTTTGAATTTTGAATCCCCCTTCTCCTAAATCTCGGCTGCAGCCTCTTGCTCGATCTGAGTGGTGGATGTCGGTGACTCTTCGACCTGTTTTAGAATATCGTCTCTCTTTTCTTCCTTACGCTCACCGACTGAGCCGATGTAGAGCATTGCTATTCGTGCATTTTCTATTAATACTCTCGCCTCTCCTGTTATTGTCGAGATTGTCATCGAGATTTGATACTCCTCCTCCCCGCTCTTTATAAGTAGAGAAATGCTCCATTCGGCCAAATACTTCGATATTGTGAAATCAGCTATCTGCTCTGTATCGAAATTGAGCATAGTCATATATTGCGACAAACCCCTCTCAGCTGGCAGATGCACTTCGACCAATGCAGGACTCATAAATAGATAGTAATATCCAGCATATATCATCCTCATATCACCCTTTGGTAAAGCTTGCATCGTAGTGGGGTAGAAGGAGAATGAACGGCTCTCGATTAGTGAATCCAACTTTTCGGCAAAACTCTTGGCTTTGCACGCTCTGCGTTCTACTCTATTTTGTGCTTTGAGACAAGTCGAATCCTTGCTTAGTGTATCTATCGAAGTGTAATCTTTACCTAAAGTAGGGATTATCGTACTTTGGGGTATGCTGTCGGGAGTCGTTGCAACTTGTAATGTGTTGTTTTGTGCAAGACTCACCATTGGTATGAATGCCAAAATTATCAATAAACCTCTCATGGCTAATAGATTTTAGTTATTGTTCCCGAATACTGCACAGGGCTATACCAATTGTTCGAGATTGTAAGGTTTGCTCCACCATAGCGCGAACTAATCTCGAATGTGAAGGTGTATATCATCGAAGCGTAGAGGTTGGTCTTAAACGATACCACCCATCCTCCCTCTGTCTGTTGAACCTTCATATCATTCAGACTTGGCGAACCGGTGTTTAGGAGTACATAGCGATATGGCGGAGTGAAGCCCGCAATGTAAGGCAGACATACATCCATCGTTCCGCGCCAGAGTGTGACGTTGTAGAGTGCATTTGAAATAAGACGCATCGTACCAGCAGGTAATTGTTGCATGCTCTGAGGGTTGAACTCAAAATTGTGTGAGAGCACCAAAGAATCTATATATTTTTCGAACTCCTCTAAACGAGCAGCCCTTCGTGCGGCACGCTCCTCGTGAGTGGTGCTCTCAAGATACTTTTGGTGAGTCTGAGCCGATACCTTTGTTGTGTAAGGGCCACAGTATGTGCAGAATAGTATGCACAGGATGAAAAAATGAAGTCGTTTCATAACACATAAGGTTTTGTGATGAAACGACTTCAAAATTCTTGCCTAAACCACTATTTTACGCAGGAATTCTCCTGTTGCGCTCTCTTTGTTTTGTGCGACCTCTTTAGGAGTACCTGTAGCGATAACTCTTCCACCTCCAGCACCGCCTTCGGGGCCTATATCTATAATGTGGTCAGCGACCTTGATTACATCCAAGTTATGCTCTATCACGATGGCTGTATTACCCTTATCGACCAACTTGTTGATGACCTTCAAAAGTTGGCGAATATCCTCAAAATGTAGCCCCGTAGTAGGCTCATCCAAGATATAGAGCGTATGCCCCGTATCACTCTTTGAGAGCTCTGCTGCCAACTTTATGCGCTGGCTTTCACCTCCAGAGAGTGTTGTGCATGGCTGTCCCAGAGTGAGGTATCCCAAACCAACATCTTGTATGGCCTTGAGCTTTTGGTGGATGTGTGGTATATTCTCAAAGAATTCGACAGCGATGTTTACTGTCATATTCAAGACTTCGTTGATATTCTTACCCTTGTATTTTACCTCCAAGGTCTCCTTGTTGTAGCGATTTCCGCCGCAACTCTTACACCTTACATATACATCTGGCAAGAAGTTCATCTCTATGGTCTGCACACCTGCGCCACGACACTCCTCGCAACGACCACCCTTGACATTGAAAGAGAAACGTCCCGCTTTGAAACCTCTAACCTGTGCATCAGGCGTAGCCTCGAAGAGTTTGCGTATATCTGCAAATACGTTGGAGTATGTTGCGGGATTACTACGTGGAGTACGTCCGATGGGGGATTGATCCACCACTACCAGCTTGTCAATATGCTCCAACCCCTCTACTTTATCATACTCCAATGGTTGGTCAAACGAGCGATACAACTTGCGGCTCAAAATCGGGCGCAAAGTCTCGTTTATGAGTGTTGATTTACCTGATCCACTCACTCCCGTTACGCAAATGAATTTTCCGAGAGGGAAATCTACATCAATGGCTTTGAGATTATTTCCTTTAGCTCCTATGATGCTAATCTTCTTGCCGTTGCCTGGGCGCAGAGTCTCTGGAATCTCTATCTTGCGTCTGCCGCAGAGATAGTCTGCTGTAATCGAATCCGATTTCATAATCTCTTCGATACTACCCGCAGCTACAATCTGTCCACCGCGCCTACCAGCTTTGGGACCGACATCCACAATATAATCTGCCGAGCGCATCATATCCTCGTCATGCTCTACTACAATGACCGAATTGCCCGCATCGCGCAACTCCTTGAGCGTATTTATCAGGCGTTGGTTATCTCTCTGATGAAGGCCGATGCTTGGCTCATCCAGGATGTAGAGTACGTTGATGAGTTTAGATCCGATCTGAGTAGCCAAACGTATGCGCTGACTCTCTCCGCCAGAGAGTGATCTTGCTGAGCGATTCAGTGAAAGATATCCCAATCCTACATCTACCAAGAATCGCAGACGCTCCCTGATCTCCTTGACAATCTCCTGGGCGATTTTCTTCTCTTTTGAGTCAAAATACTTCTCGATAGAGGACATCCACTCTGCAAATTCACTAATCGACATGGCCGATAGGTCGGCTATGTTTTTATCACCGATACGGAATTGCAAGGCCTCCTTCTTGAGCCTTGTACCACCGCAGACACTACATGGACGATACATCAGGAATTGCTCCCTCCATTTCTGTCCACGCTTCGACTCCTCGTCATCTGTCGATTGTACATATTCAGCTATACCCTCCCAGGGGATCATCCTACGACCAGACGAACCAAATTCCGAGAGATCGACTGTCAAAGGCTTTGGGTCGCCATATAAAATAGCATTCATGCCCTCCTCAGAGATAGTCTCTATCGGATCCTCTATCGTAAAGTCGTATCTTCTGCCGAGTATGGTCAGCAGTGCAAATACTTTATTGTTTTTATATCTGCCCAAAGGTTCTATTCCGCCATCTTTGAGCGAAATCGTATCATCTGGGATTATCTTCTTGATATCAAAGACTGCTTCCACTCCCAATCCGCTACATCTTGGGCAAGCGCCTTGTGGTGAGTTAAATGAGAATGTATGTGGGGCAGGGTCTTCAAACGCTACGCCTGTTGATGGACACATCAGATGGCGCGAATAGTATCTCATACCATCAGCCTCATAATCATATATGGCCATTGTACCTTTACCCTGTCGCATGGCCTCTTTGAGCGAGGTCATCACGCGCTCCTCGCTTTCGGGGTTTATCCTCATGCGATCCACTATCAGGTCTATGTTGTGTACCTTGTAGCGATCCAACTTCATGCCGATGCTGATCTCGGTAATCTGACCATCTATACGAGCATAGATATATCCTCGTTTGGCTAAAGATTCGAATAACTCTCTGTAGTGTCCCTTGCGCCCCTTGACTATCGGAGCCATAAACGCCACCTTACGCCCATCAAAACCCTCCATGATGAGGTCTTTGATCTGTTCATCGCTATAATGGATCATCTGCTCGCCTGTGATAGGGGAGTAGGCGCGTGAGGCACGTGCGAAGAGAAGACGCAGAAAGTCATTAATCTCCGTTACAGTTCCTACCGTTGAACGTGGATTCTTGTTGGTGGTCTTCTGCTCGATGGCTACCACAGGGCTTAGCCCCGTAATTTTATCCACATCGGGACGCTCCATCGTGCCGACAAATTGGCGAGCATAGGTCGATAGAGTCTCCATATATCGGCGCTGACCTTCGGCATATATAGTGTCAAAGGCAAGCGATGATTTACCCGATCCCGATAGACCAGTTATGACCACAAGCGAATAACGTGGAATCTCGACATCCACGTTTTTGAGGTTGTGTACTCTGGCTCCCGTAACAACTATTTTATCTTCCTCTTGAAATTTCATGCCTCTAACTCTTTCCCGTTAAATTAATTGCATACAGTAAGCACCGAGCGTAGGATATCATGCAATGATATTACTCCAATCAGATCTGCAAAGCAGATTATGAGTATAATTAGTGTAAAATATCTTACGAACTTTACACCCCAATTTATAGCAAAATGCGAAGCAAAAATCGCACCTATCACATTGCCTATGCCGTGCCAAAGGCCATAGACGTAATCCACCTGATCGTTCATTATGAATACTATGAGCGAGAATGGGGTAGCGGCGAAGATTATAAAGCCCTTGATGACGTTGGCTGTGATGATATCAAGCTTCATAGACCAAATCGTAACTGCCAAAATCACATATCCCAATCCGATGTAGATATATCCGCCATAGAATCCAATCAGAAGAAACCACAGATAGTGCAGAGGCTTAATTTGCAGGGCGTGCCCTCCATGAATATGAGGGTGCTTGTGGCTATTGTCGAATATCATATAGACCAAGACAATGGTCAATACCAC
>JAFOZN010000012.1 GCA_017391185.1 Alistipes sp.
GAGACACAAGCCACTATGCGTCACGAGGTTTCGCCCAAAGATCAGCTAATTCGTAATTTGGATAATCGCCCTGCGATGGCACACGAATACCTCCTCAAAAGTGGCTCATCGGAGGAGTGTATCGACATCGCCATCATGGCTGAGGGTTACACTGCCGAAGAGATGGATCTCTTCATGAAAGATGCCCGCACGGCTTGCGATGAGATTTTCCGATATGAGCCTTTTGCCAAATATAAGGATCGTTTCAATGTGATAGCTGTGAAATCTCTCTCTGATCAAAGTGATGTGAGCGTTCCACAGCAAAACGTATGGAAACAGACAGCTTTGAATTCTAATTTTATGACCTTCTATTCACCTCGCTACCTTACAACCAACAGCGTACACATGATCCACGACAACCTTATCGGTGTACCATGCGAGCATATCATAATACTCGCCAACACAGACACTTACGGAGGTGGTGGAATTTACAACTCATACACCCTCACCACAGCTCACAACCCTATGTTCAAACCTGTGGTTGTACACGAATTCGGCCACTCATTCGGAGCCTTGGCAGATGAGTATTTCTATGAGCAAGCAGATCACACCGAAGGCACATACGACCTGAAATATGAGCCTTGGGAGCAAAACATCACATCGCTCGTGGATTTTAAATCCAAGTGGGCCGACATGATGCCTAAGGGAAGCAAAATACCAACCCAGCCAACCGACAAGCTAAAAGAAAACTATACCGTAGGAGTATATGAGGGTGGTGGCTATATCACCAAGGGAATGTATCGCCCAGCGGTAATATGCCGTATGAGAGACAATGTGGCAACACAATTCTGCCCTGTCTGCCAACGCGCCATCGAGCGAATCATAAACTACAACACCAAAGAGGAGTAAACCAAAGTAAAATTTACGTTATCAAATGAGGCGAAAAGAGAGTTTTTTCGCCTCATTTTCGTTTATTCATACTTTATTTATTATCTTTGTTGGTCTTTAGACCAATAGATAAGATTACAGACTCCCCCACTCTGCTTTTTGGGACAATCCTCTTATGGCACATATCTTGTCCAAGGCCATCGAGCAACTCGACCCCAAGAGGAGGGAGCAAATAGATAGCATACACACAAAATTAAAAACATATAATTATGATCGTACTCGTACTTAACTGCGGTAGCTCATCTATCAAGTATCAGGTTATTGATATTAACGAAGAGAGCAATGCTTTGTTGGCCAAAGGTTTGGTTGACAGAATCGGTCTCCCAGAGGGAAGCCTTACACACAAGCCTGTGGGCAAAAACAATTTTGAGCTCAAGCAGCCTATTCCAGATCACACAACAGGTATCAGCCTTGTTTTGGAGGCTTTGACCAATCAGGAGCATGGTGTAATCAGCTCATTGGATGAGGTGAAGGCTGTTGGTCACCGCGTAGCACACGGAGGAGAGTTCTTCAAATCAAGTGCTATTGTTGATGAGCAGGCTAAGGAGAATATCCGTTCACTCTTTGAGATCGCACCTCTGCACAACCCAGCCAATCTGGAGGGTGTCCTCTCTATCGAGAAGGTTCTCCCAGGTATTCCTCAGGTGGCAGTTTTCGATACTTCATTCCACCAGTCTATCCCAGCTATCAACTACCTCTACGCATTGCCATATGAGTATTACGAGAAGTACCGCGTGCGTAAGTATGGTTTCCACGGCACAAGCCACAAGTTTGTAGCTAAGGTGGGTGCTGAGTTGGTAGGTTTGGATATCAACAACTCTAAGATTATCACATGCCACATCGGTAATGGTGGCTCTGTTACTGCAGTTCTCAACGGTGAGTCATTCGACACATCTATGGGATTCTCTCCACTCGATGGTTTGGTGATGGGTACACGTTGCGGTAATGTTGATGCCAGCGCAATTACATACATCGGCGAGAGAGAGGGCATGAGCCTTGCTGAGCTCAACTCTATGATGAACAAGAAGTCAGGCGTTTTGGGCATGACAGGTCTTTCGAGCGATATGCGTGATATTGACAACGCATACGATGCAGGCAACGAGAAGGCTATCGTAGCTCGCGATATGTACTACAACCGTGTAAAGAAGTTCGTAGGCGAGTATGCTGCTGAGATGGGCGGTGTTGATTTGGTAATCTTCACAGGTGGTGTAGGTGAGAATTCTGCTGATTTGCGCCGTTACGTATGCCACAACATGGAGTTCATGGGTATCAAGCTCAACGATGCTGTAAACGATGTTACTCGTGGCACAGATACTATCATCTCTACCGAGGATTCAAAGGTTAAGGTGGCAGTTATCGCAACAAACGAGGAGTTGGTTATCGCTACCGACACATACAACTTGACTAAGAATTTATAAAAACCATAGAAGAAATGATTACAAAACTTGATCAAATCGTAGAGGCTGCCGTTGCTCGTGGTAGAAAGCGCCTCGCAGTTGCTTTTGGACAGGATTCTCACACTATCGAAGCTGTCTATAACGCTTGGAAAGAGGGTTTGGTAGAGGCTACACTCTTTGGTGACAAGGCCACTATCGAGAAGGTGTGCGCCGAGCTCAATATCGACCACAATATCTTCAACATCGTAAATGAGGCAAGTGACGTAACTTGTGTTAAGTTGGCTGTACAGGCTGTAGTAAACGGTCAGGCAGATGTATTGATGAAGGGTTTGGTTTCGACCGACAAGTATATGCGTGGCATCTTGAACAAGGAGGCTGGTTTGTTCCCACCAAAGGGCGTTTTGAGCCATGTCGCAGTATTGGAGATCCCAGGTTTTGAGAAGTTGCTCTCGATCTCTGATATCGCTGTTATCCCTGCTCCAGACTTCAAGCAGAAGCAGAAGCTCATCAGCTATTTGGCTTCTACAGCGAAGGTATTGGGCGTAGAGACTCCAAAGATTGCATGTATCACAGCTTCTGAGCAGGTTTTGCCAGCAGTGCCATCTTCTACCGAGGGTGCTATCTTGGCTAAGATGGCTGACCGTGGTCAGTTGGGCAAGGTTATCGTTGACGGTCCATTGTCGTTGGACGTAGCTCTTTACAAAGAGGTTGCCGAGCATAAGAAGGTTACAGGCTCAAGCGTAGCTGGCGAGCCAGATTGCTTGCTCTTCCCTAACATCGAGTCTGCAAACGTATTCTTCAAGGCTGTGACACACATGGCAGGCGCTGAGTTGGCTGCTATGGTTATGGGTACTAAGGTTCCTTGTGTCTTGACATCACGCGGTGATTCAGCACTTTCGAAGAAGTACTCTATCGCTTTGGCTTGTTTGTCAGCACGCTAAATTAAGACTACACTAAACTCATTAGTTGCGATTTATGAAACAAGGCTCTATTCTCAAAGGCATTGACCCTGCACGCATCAGAGATGATCAGATGATACAACCTTCGATGCATGAATTTTCGGTATTGGCTATCAATACAGGATCCACTTCGACCAAGATTGCCGTATATGATGAATCTGAGCTGAGAATGGAGTTATCCATAGCACATAGCAACGAAGAGTTGGCTCAGTATGCGACTGTGATGGATGAGCTTTCGTGGCGTACGGAACTCATCTTGGAAGCACTGAGCAAAGAGAATATCAATCCTAACACCCTCTCGGCCATAGTTGGTCGAGGGGGCTTGTTACATCCGCTTGAGAGTGGTGTATATCAGGTCAACGATGTGATGATCGAGGAGCTCAGGACTACTCCCACACAGCATGCCTCAAACCTCAGTGCAATAATCGCTGCGCGCATTGCCGACCCACTTGGCATAAAGGCCTATATAGCTGATCCTGTGGTGGTAGATGAGCGCGATCCGATTGCCAAAATCACAGGTATTCCTGAAATTGAAAATCGCTCAACATTCCATGCCTTAAATCAGAAGATGACGGCTCGCATCTATGCCTCGGAGGTGGGAGAGAAATACGAAAATCTGAATCTTATCGTAGCGCATTTGGGAGGAGGAATATCCATCTCTGCACACAAGAAGGGAAGGGTTGTAGATAGTACCAACGCCTTGAACGGTGATGGTCCAATCTCTCCAGAGCGTTCGGGCTCACTCCACGCTCGCGGGCTTATAGATCTCTGTTATTCGGGCAAATACACCAAGGCTGAAGCATACAAACTCATTGCGGGCAAAGGCGGTCTGGTGGCTCTGACAGGCACCAACTCAGTCAAGGAGTTGGATCAAAGAGCATCAGAGGGAGATAAGGTTGCTATCGAGGCTTTGGAGGCAATGATATACGGCGTAGCGAAGCATATCGGCCAGATGGCAGTTGTTTTGCGCGGAGAGGTAGATGCCATACTTTTGACAGGAGGTATTGCCCACTGCAAGCGCATCACAGATGGCATTGTGCACTATTGCCAATTCCTGGCTCCGATAGAGATCTACGCTGGTGAAAATGAGCTTAAAGCATTGGCTATGAACGGCATAAGAGTCCTGCATGGCGAGTGCGAAGCAAAAACTTATAAATAGACTATGAAGAAGATACTTATCCTCAACGGCCCAAACCTCAACCTACAGGGCAGACGCGATGTAGAGATCTATGGCTCAATGACTTTCGAAGAGTATATTGCCGAATTGAGCCAAAGATATGCTAACAAGGTGGAGTTCGACTACTTCCAGTCTAACATCGAGGGAGAGCTTATCAACTCTATTCACCAGAGCGTGGATAAGTATGATGGCATTGTGTTTAATGCTGGTGGTTATACCCACACTTCTGTAGCCTTGCGTGATGCTATCTCGGCGGTCAAAACTCCCGTTGTAGAGGTACACATCTCTTCTATTTTGGCTCGCGAGGAGTTTCGCCACATATCTATGATTGCCCCCGTAGCCAAAGGCTCAATCATGGGTTTCGGACTTGACTCATACCGCTTGGCGGTAGAGGCTCTGTTAGGCTAATTTTTAGACTCAGACATCACCACACATAAAATGGCACAAGAGAGACAACTGCGAGAGAGGGTAGCTTCGGGCGTAGCATGGAATATAGCCGAGAAGGTAGGCTCTACGCTGTTGCAAATTATCGTCAGCATCGTTGTTGCCAATCGCATCATGCCCATCGACATGGGTATCATCGCTGTACTGAGTGTCTTCATCTCGTTGGCTCAGGTAGTTATCGACAGTGGTTTTTCTCAAACCCTTATCCGCAAGGAGAACCCCACGGAGGGGGATTTCAAAGCTGTATTTCGTTTTAATCTAATCGCTTCGATTGGGCTTTATCTACTCCTCGTAACCCTATCGCCCTACTTGGCAGAGCATTACGATTGGTTACCTTTAGGAACACTTCAAGTAATTGCCCCTGTACTCATTCTACTCCTGCCACTCAACGCACTATGCGTGATACAAAACACGATCATGGTCCGAGAGTTCCGCTTCGCCGAACTCTCTACAATCATATTCCTATCATCACTCATCAGTGGTCTGTTGGCTATCGCATTGGCTCTCATGGGATTCGGCATCTGGAGTATTGTGGCTCAGAGAGTCGGCATGATCGCGTCTAAAGCGGTGTTGCTTTGGTGGAAAAGTCCATGGCGACCAAGAAGAGATATTAAGTGCGAATCACTTAGAGAGATGGCTCCATATAGCCTGCGCTTAATAGCTACCGATATGATTACATCTCTGTACAACAACATTGCGCAACTCTTCATCGGAATACGTTATTCGGGAGATATGCTCGGCTATTTCAATCAAGCGCAGAAGCTCAAGGACACACCCGTAAATGCCACGATGCAGTCGATCCAGAGCGTTACATTCCCAGCTTTGTCTAAGATACAAAGCGATGCCCAGAAGTTTGATGATAGCTACCGCCGAGTGGTGATGGTAACGGCATTTGTCATGCTTCCCGTCATGGCGGGACTGATCGCTACGGCACAAGATTTCTACACCCTGCTACTCAAACCCGAATGGCACCCTGCAATACCCTATTTCCGCATACTCTGCTTAATTGGTATATTCTACCCCATCGCCGCTATCTCCTACAATGTATTGAAGGTACGGAGCAACGGTAAGGTTATACTACGTCTGGAGATAATCAAAAAGGTAGCAATGACCTTGATGCTCGTAATCACTATTCCGATGAGCGTAAAGGCGATTGCTTGGGGTATGGTTTTGATGGCTGCCCTGGAATTTATACTGAATTTCGTAGCTACAAGAGCCTTTACGGGCCTTAGAACAAGGTCGTTCATTCGCACGCTGTTACCTATCTGCACTCTAACGGCTGTAATGTATGCTTCGGTAATGCTCTTCGGAGTATATTTTGCAGACTTACCAGCAGGTGTAATGCTATTTATCAAGATTATAATAGGAGTCGCGGTATATACTCTCGGAGCAATGGTCTCTGGCATGGAAGCATGGGGCGAAATAATGACCATTGCAAAGGGACTTATTGGTAGAAAAAAAGAAGAGAACTAACTTCAAAAAGTCAGTTCCCTTAATATACTAAAACTCTCTCGAAGAGTTGAAATTACAAACAGCATTTTATCTCATCAACTCACGCTCGGCACGTATCGCTGGCTCATAATCGAACTTATTACGCTCAAAACGTGCCTTAATCTGATCCAAACACAGATTACCGATTGAGCCCTCATGCGTATGGTGTAACTCGCGTCCATCGTGCTCATACTCACCACGATGCACCTTGAGTCCCACCTCACGATAGGCATCACGGAAAGGAACACCCTTCGCTACAGCATCATTGACATCCTCCACAGTAAAGAGATACTTGTATATATCATTAGAGAGGATATCTGGGTTAATCCACATCTGATTTACTCCCTCACTCACCATACGCACAACATCTGTTATCTCCTTAAATGCAGGCACATAAATCTCCTTGGTGAGCTGCATATCGCGGAAATATCCCGAAGGCAGGTTTGTCGAAATGAGCGTAACCTCCATCGGCAGAGCCTGCAAACGGTTGCACTTGGCGCGCGAAAGCTCGAAAATATCTGGATTCTTCTTATGAGGCATAATGCTCGAACCAGTAGTAAATGCATCTGGCAACTTAACAAAACCAAAATTGGCACATGAATAGAGACATACATCCTGCGCCAAACGACCTATCGTAGCGGCAATGGCAGCTATGGCAGTAAGTACCGTACGCTCGGTCTTACCGCGTTGCATCTGGGCATATATAGAGTTATATGCCAAATCATTAAAGCCTAAAAGCTCAGTGGTCATCTTACGATTCAATGGCACAGAAGAGCCATAACCCGCACCTGAACCCAAAGGATTAAGATTTACCAATCCATAAGCAGCTTTCAACATCAACAAATCATCTGCCAACGCCTCGGCATAGGCACTCAGCCACATACCCACCGATGAGGGCATAGCCACCTGCATATGGGTGTAACCC
>JAFOZN010000090.1 GCA_017391185.1 Alistipes sp.
ATAACCTATGAGAATTTCAGATCTTGTAACCTTCCTTACCGAAGGTATTTTCCGCCTGAGGCCTGAGCAGATTCATAATCCGTTTCTGCGTTGGGCGGCACGTCAATACAAACTGCTCTTCTATACCGTGCAGGGACTCTCCACGCACGGCACTATGGTGCGCAGTGCCGCGATGACCTTCTATACGCTGATCTCGATTGTGCCTATCGTTGCGCTGATCTTTGCCGTGTTGAAGGGCTTCGGCATGACCGATGATCTGGTGCAGAATCTCTATGGGCTTTTGCCTCAGATGCCTGAGGTGGTCGATTATGTTGTCGATTTTGCACAGAATACGCTGGCTCGTACTCAGGGAGGATGGGTTGCGGCTATCAGTTTGGTGACTCTGTTTTGGGCAGTGATTCGTGTCTTTGGCTCTATCGAAGATGCCTTCAATAATATCTGGGAGGTGAAGAATACTCGCTCGATGGCTCGCAAATATAGTGACTATATCACAGTGGTGGTGCTTGCTCCCATTTTGTGGATCGTAGCCACCTCGTTTGCTACCTATACCCGCCAAATATTCGGTGTCGATGACTCGATGTGGCTCAAGGTAGGCTCCGAGATAGGTTCGATGGCTATTGTGTGGCTGATGTTTACCTTTATATATATCATCATCCCCAACACCAAAGTCCAATTCTCGGCTGCTCTGATGGCTGGTATTATAGCAGGCTCTATATTTTTGGGATTCCAGTGGGGTTATCTCTATCTCCAAAAGTGGATGACCTCCTACAACGCCATCTATGGTAGTTTTGCGGCTCTGCCTCTGTTCCTGTTGTGGATGCAGACCTCGTGGGAGATTTTGCTCTTGGGTGGCGAGCTTTCGTTTGCCTATCAGAATGAGAAGCGTTTCGAGGAGGAGCGCCAATCTCTGATGTCGAGCCACGATTGCCGCCGCAAACTCATGGTGGGCATCATGACCATCGTGGTCGAGTGGATGCGTCAGGGGCGTGGTCCGATTCCCGTTGCCGAGCTCCGAGAGCGTATGGAGATTCCTACCCGTATCTTGAGTAATCTACTCTTCTCGCTCACCCGTGCTGGTATGTTGGGCGAGGTGCATATCTCCAACAAAGAGTATGATGTGGCGTATGTCCCCACGCGAGATATCTCTACGTTGAGGGTTTACGATATAATAGAGGCCGTAGAGCGCGAGGGACTCGATTTCGAGCAGGTCGAGATGGAGCGCAGTACGCAGATTGTGAGCTGTGCCACTACGGTGGATTTGCTCAAGTCTTTGGCTCGCAAAAGTGAAGAGAATAAACTTATAATAGATTTGATAGAGAATAATGAGTAAAACTTTTTCGGTAGTTATCATCGGTAGTGGCAACGTAGCCGAAGCTCTGGCTCAGGCCTGCTCCGAGGCGTGGGGTGTGGAGCTTTTGGCAGTGGTTGCGCGCAATGAGGAGCGTGGCCGACATATAGCCAAATTGGCCGACACAGAATATATAGGCGATATGGGTGAGGCTCCAGAAGCCGATTTTCACATCATCTCCGTCAGCGATAGGGCTGTAGCAGAGGTTGCCGAGCAGTTGCCTGAGTATGAGGATACGATACTCCTGCATACGGCGGGAAGTGTCGATATGGCCTCTTTGGGTAGGGAGCGATGCGGAGTTTTGTACCCCTTCCAGACCTTTACTGCCTCGCGTAAGGTCGATTTCTCGCAGGTGCCACTCTTTGTCGAGGGTGCTTCGGAGTATATCACCTCCCAGATTGAGGAGCTGGCAGCCAATTTGAGCCAAAATTGCTATCGTGCCAATCAGCATCGCCGCCGCGAGATTCATCTGACGGGTGTCTTGGCTTGTAACTTTGTCAATGCGCTCTACACAATGGCGGCTTCCCGCCTTGAGAGCGAGGAGGGACTCTCGTTCGATGTGTTGAAACCACTCATTATTGAGACCGCGATGAAGGCTTCGCAGGTGGAGAATCCTCGCTCGGTGCAGACAGGCCCAGCCGTTAGAGGTGATAGAGCTACCGCCGAGCGTCATATCAAGATGCTGGAGAAGAGCCCTCAGGTGCAGGAGATCTATCGCTTGATGAATGACTACATTTTTAGCAACAAAAACTAACCAGACAGAACCTATGCAGAATTTCAAAGAGCTCATTGCTCAGACCAAAGCCTTCATCTTCGATGTCGATGGAGTTATGACCGATGGAGGTATCATGCCTATCGAAGGTGGAACAGACTTCATACGTAAATACAACGCCAAAGATGGCTACGCCATCGCCTACGCCATCCGCCGCGGATATAAGGTTTGCATCATTTCGGGTGGTCATGGCAACCTCCTGCGCTCGCGTCTGGAGCGTCTTGGCGTGAGCCGCATGTATCTGAATTGCATGAACAAAATCGCCGCTATGGAGGAGTTTTTCCGCGAGGAGGGCGTTGATCCCAAGACTACAATCTATATGGGTGATGATATCCCCGACTTGGAGTGTATGGAGATGGTAGGTCTGCCTGTGTGCCCTGCCGATGCCTGCTCCGATGTGGTGGAGGCTTCGTGCTATGTCTCGGAGTTCAATGGTGGTGCTGGTGCCGTCAGAGATATTATCGAGCAGGTATTGCGCTCGCAGGATGAGTGGGCAAAGGATCGTATGGGAGTGTTGGGTGTAGCATCGAGATAGAGTATGGCAGAGCAGAATATGGAACTCAGTGAGCAGTCTCAGCCCGTGAGCGAGGAGCTCAAGGCTCGCCGAGCCAAGGTCTTTGATTTCCTTAAGGAGCACGGCATAGAATATACGACCTACGACCATCCCGAAGCCCCCACAATCGAGATCGCTCGCCAATATTGGCGTCAGGATGGCTCGAAGCATTGCAAAAACCTCTTTTTCCGCAACCACAAGGGCAATCGCCACTATTTAGTGGTCTTCGATTCGGAGCAGTCGATGGCCATCCACGATATGGAGAAGATGTTGCGCCAAGGCAAACTCTCGTTTGCTTCTGAGCAGCGCATGATGAAGTATCTGGGGCTAAAGCCTGGCTCGGTTTCGCCCTTTGGTCTGATTAACGATGAGGAGAGCCATGTGCATCTATTTTTGGATGCCAACCTTAAAGATATGCCTTCGCTCTCGTTCCACCCCAACGACAATACCGCTACGGTGGTGATTTCGCAGCAGATGTTCATGCGCTATCTGGAGGCCGTTGGCAATACGTGGGAGTGGATTGAGTTGTATTAATTATAGTTTGTAATTTTGAAATTGTTTGAGAATTTCAAAATTTAGTTTCAGAATTTCAAAATCGGAGAGATGGCCATAAGTGAGCCTTTTCTCCGATTTTCTTTTGTTTCTTGCTACGATTTATTATGCATTTGCGGACTCGTTGTATGCTCATTATAAGCCGATACTCTGCATATTAACTCACAGATAGTGCAAAATATGCATAAATATCCATATTTCTTTTGGTCTGAAAAATATCCTTAAAAACTATATATTTTTTCTTAAAACCTCGCCCACCCCTTCACTCAAATTTTAGAAAATTTCAGATTCTATTCAAAATGTTTTTTGCCCAATCTTTTGATTTATAATATATAGGGCGCAATCTTTTTCTAAGAGTGGCTGCGGAATAGAAATTTTTGTCTATATGATTAAAAAAAGCTCACTATTAGGCTTGCAATATGGAATTTTTGACTATTTTTGTATAAAGTGTG
>JAFOZN010000091.1 GCA_017391185.1 Alistipes sp.
ATTTTGAATTCTGAATTTTGAATTCTCATTTCATATGCTTAACTTTGTGCGCAACTAAAACCCAAGTACGATTATGTCATTCATAGATGAAAGGGTACAGTC
Source organism: Alistipes sp. (assembly GCA_017391185.1). Lineage (GTDB taxonomy): Bacteria > Bacteroidota > Bacteroidia > Bacteroidales > Rikenellaceae > Alistipes. The sequence continues at coordinate 103 of JAFOZN010000091.1, forward strand.
TACAGGTTTAACCTTTGACGATGTGTTGCTTGTACCCGCCTACTCAGAAGTCTTGCCGCGTACAGTCTCTACCGAGACCCGTTTTTCGCGCAATATCAAACTCAACATTCCTATTGTATCGGCTGCCATGGATACCGTTACGGAGGCTCGTCTGGCCATTGCTCTTGCCAGAGAGGGTGGTATCGGTGTGATCCATAAGAATATGTCGATTGCCGAGCAGGCTGCGCACGTACGCCGTGTGAAGCGTGCCGAGAATGGTATGATCTATGATCCTATCACTATTTCGAAGGATCAGACTGTGGGTGATGCCTTGAAGCTCATGTCGGAGAACAAGATCGGCGGTATTCCTGTGGTGGACGATAAGAACATGCTTATCGGTATCGTAACAAACCGCGACTTGCGTTTCCAGCGCGATATGAGCCGTTTGATTGACGATGTGATGACCAAGGAGAATATCATCACTACTCACTCTACAGAGTTGGAGAAGGCATCGGATATTTTGCTCAAGAACAAGATCGAGAAGTTGCCTGTGGTAGATGACCACGGTAAGCTCATCGGACTTATCACTTATAAGGATATCACCAAGATTCAGGATCACCCAAATGCATGTAAGGATGCCAAGGGTCGCTTGAGAGTTGCAGCAGGTGTGGGTATCACACCAGACGTATTGGATCGTGTGAAGGCTTTGGTGGCTGAGAGCGTAGATGCAGTAGTATTGGATTCGGCTCACGGCCATTCGAAGAATATCATCACCGCGCTGAAGAACATCAAGTCTCACTTCCCTGAGTTGGATGTTGTGGTAGGTAACATCGCCACTGCCGAGGCTGCCAAGATGTTGGTGGAGGCTGGTGCCGATGGTGTGAAGGTGGGTATCGGTCCTGGTTCGATCTGTACTACACGTATCATCGCAGGTGTGGGTGTTCCACAGCTCACAGCTATCTACGATGTGGCTTCGGCTATCAAGGGTAGCGGTATCCCTGTAATCGCTGATGGTGGTTTGCGCTATTCGGGCGACTGCGTGAAGGCGTTGGCTGCTGGTGGCGACTGCGTGATGGTAGGTTCAATGTTTGCAGGTACTGAGGAGTCTCCAGGTGAGACTATCATATATAATGGTCGTAAGTTTAAGACTTACCGAGGTATGGGTTCTATCGATGCGATGAAGGCTGGTTCTTCTGACCGTTACTTCCAGGGCGGCGAGAACAACGCTATGAAGCTCGTACCAGAGGGTATCGTAGGTCGCGTACCATTCAAGGGCTCTTTGGCCGAGACTGTTTACCAGCTCATAGGCGGTATCAAGTCGGGAATGGGTTACTGCGGTGCATCGACAATCCACAAGTTGCAGAGCGCGAAGTTTGTGCGTATCACTTCAAACGGCGTTGTCGAGAATCACCCTCACGATATCACCATTACAAGCGAGACACCTAACTACTCTCGCGGTCAGTAACTACAATAAAGAGGCTCGCCACGCAGTTTAGCGGGCGAGCCTCTTTGGTATAAAAGAAATGCGTTATGAAGATATTTTGTAAAATAGCTATCCTACTGCTGGGATTACAAATCTTTTGTACAAAAGCCGTAGCGCAAGATGTAGTGAAATACCAGATACCTATATCGACGAATATAAATGATGGGCGTTTTGAGTTTATCAGTTCCACAAAGTTTGCCGAGCAGGCCTTCCTGCTGGATAAGTATTCGGGCAAAGTTTGGAGAAAAACAGGTCGTGGAACATTGCAACTGGTGTCCGTAGAGAAACTTGTAGCAGTGGAGGCTGACAAGATAAACTTCCAGCTATATATGGACAATACGAACGACTGCTTTTTGCTGAATATTCACACTGGCGAATTGTGGCAATATCGCATTGATAAA
>JAFOZN010000092.1 GCA_017391185.1 Alistipes sp.
GGCTTGTATCAACAAGTTCGGCTTGGCTCAGCAGGTATCTTACGTTTCAACAGGTGGTGGTGCACTGCTTGAGTACATGGAGGGTAAGGAGTTGCCAGGTGTTGCAGCTATCCGCAAGTAAAAAGTGTCTAATTTGGCTCTTTTGGCGTCTGGCTTGAGTGCGAAATGCTCACATACGCTTTAGTATGCTCCGCTTTCGCCCTCTGCGACCAGCTTCAAAATAGCTCAAATTACTCTACTTTTAAATTTATTTGTGTGGAGGAAAATTTTTGAATTATAGATAAGGGTCGAGTCCACTCGGCCCTTGTTTGATTAGGAAGAATGATTAACAATGAGAAAGTTTTTATTTACAATCGCAACCGTTGCACTTATGGCAAGTTGTAATCAGGAGGCGGCAAAGCCCGCCATTGACCGCGCCAATTTCGATGAGAGCGTGGCGCTGAACGAGGATTTCTACCACTATGCTACAGGCGGCTGGCAGAAGGCAAATCCTATGAAGCCAGAGTTTTCACGCTATGGCGTTTTTGATATCATGCGCGAGAACAACGAGGTACGTCTCAACGACCTCTTCGCATCTATGACCAAGTCTAAGGCCGAGAAGGGTACCGTAGAGCAGAAGATTTCTGACCTCTATACTATGGGTTTGGACTCGGTACGCCTTAATAAGGATGGCGTAGCTCCACTTAAGGCTGATTTGAATCAGTTGATGCAGATTAGCGAGCTCGACCATGTATCATACGCTGCGGCGATGATTCACAAGTATGCAGGTAGCCCACTCTTCAGCATGGGTGTGGGTGCCGATTTGATGAACAGTAATATCAACGCCCTCTATGCTGGTCAGTCGGGCTTGGGTATGGGCAACCGCGACTACTACCTCGATGAGGAGAACGCTGCCAAGCGTAAGGGCTATGTAGAGTGGCTCACCAAGGCATTCTCGCTCTGTGATTTTGAGGATGCTGAGTCATCGGCTCAGAAGGTGTTGGAGTTTGAGACCAAGATGGCCAAGGCCTTCCGCACCAATGTCCAGTTGCGTGACGTAGAGGCTGGTTACAACCCTATGTCGAAGGCCGATTTTGTGAAGCGTTACGATGCCATAAATTGGGATGTTTACTTCTCAGAGATGGGTATCGGCTCTTTTGAGCAGCTCATCGTGGGCGAGCCTGAGGTGTTGGACGTGGTGAATACTTTGCTCAAGCAAGAGCCTTTGCAGACCATCAAGCTCTACTTGGCAGCCAATGTGATTGCCAGTGCAGCAGATTATTTGAGCGATGATATCTCGGCAGCGAAGTTCGAGTTCTTCGGACGTCAGATGTCGGGTCAGCAGCAGCAGCGTCCACGCTGGAAGCGTGCTATGGCTGTGCCAAACAGCGTCTTGGGTGAGGCTGTAGGTGAGATGTATGTCAAGAAGTATTTCCCTGAGAGCGACAAGCTCCGCATGATCGAGATCGTGAAGAACTTGCAGGTAGCTTTGGGCGAGCATATCGACAACTTGGAGTGGATGTCTAAGGAGACTAAGGCTAAGGCTCACGAGAAGTTGGCTACCTTTACCGTAAAGATCGGCTACCCAGATAAGTGGAAGGATTACTCTTCGCTCACAATCAATGCAGCATACTCTTATTGGGAGAATATCAAGCGTGCCAATGCTTGGTACACTGCCGACAATATCTCTCGCTTGGGTAAGGAGGTTGACCGCGATGAGTGGCACATGACTCCTCAGTATGTTAACGCATACTACAACCCAACCACCAACGAGATCTGCTTCCCTGCGGCTATTCTCCAGCCTCCATTCTTCAACTCTGCGGCTGACGATGCAGTGAACTATGGTGCTATCGGTGTGGTTATCGGTCACGAGATGACTCATGGTTTCGATGATCAGGGCCGTCAGTTCGACAAGGATGGTAATATGAAGAATTGGTGGACTGAGGCAGATGCTGAGGCATTCAATGCTAAGACTCAGATCTTGGTGGATCAGTTCAACAAGGTGGAGATCTTGCCTGCTAAGGGCGATCAGCCAGCAATCATGGCCGATGGTAAGCTCTCACTCGGTGAGAACATTGCCGATCAGGGTGGTTTGCGCGTTGCCTATACCGCTATGCGCAACTCATTCAAGTCTCAGGGCGAGCCTGAGCCAATCGATGGCTTCACTGCCGATCAGCGTTTCTACCTCTCTTACGCTACTATCTGGGCTCAGAACGTACGTGACGAGGAGGCTGCACGCCTCACCAAGACCGATGTTCACTCTTTGGGTTGCAACCGTGTGAATATCACATTGCGCAATATCGACACCTTCCACAAGGCATTCGGCATCACCGAGGGTGCGATGTTCCTCCCAGAGAAGGAGCGTGTGATTATCTGGTAGGATAGTTCTACTACTTATAACGAAATATAGGGTGTCTAACCGAAGTTAGACACCCTATATTATTTTATTTAGCGAAGAGATTAATATAGTCCCTTAAGCATCAGATTAAAGTAGATTGGCTTTAGGGCATAGACCTTCAAAAGCCATGCAACCCACTGCTCTTTGGACATATCAAGGAGCGAGAGTGGGAATGAGATTTGCGCCTTCTTCTCGTAGTCAAACTCTGCCATCAGGACATGGCCATAATCTGTCACGATAGGACAAGCGGCATAGCCGTTGTATTGAGCTTCTGGAGCGCGACCCTCCATCAGCGAGATGAGGTTATCTACGGCGATAGGCAACTGCTTGGCCACAGCCGCTGAAGTCTTACTTGTGGGGATACCCGCCGCATCGCCCAAGGAGATGATATTGTTGTAAGTTGTGTGTATCAGCGAGTGTTTATCCACCATCACCCAACCATCAGCCGCCAAACTGCCCTCGGTCCAGCTTAGTCCCGACTCACGCACAAAATCGGGGGCGCATTGTGGCACCATGAAGTGCATAAAGTCGTATGACTCTGTAAATGGAGTTATGACCTTGTTGCCATCTTTGTCACTCTCCACGCGCTCGAAATGGGCGCGTTTAGACTCGGTGTCGATACCCTTGAGACGGCAATTGACATCGACAGGGATGTTGCGCTCGCGGTAGATCTCCTCCAAGCGTGGGGTGAAGTGAGGCACGTTGTAGAGCTGTTTGGATGCAGTGTAGTAGTGCAGATCTATATTATCCAGAGTCCCCTGCTTGCGGCAATTATCCCACGTCAGGAGCGAAACCTTCTTGGGTGCGCCACCGCATTTATGTTTGGTGTAGGTGTCGCAGAAGACGCCCTTGCCGCCCTTCTCCGAAAACTCCTTCATCGCCTTCCAAGTGAGCTGGCAACCCTTAGGATCATATATCGTGTGGGCATTGCCTGCGCCGATTGTCGAGTGGGTGATACCCTCGATGCGGCTCCAATCATACTTCACACCGGGGCAGAGCACCAAAAAGTCGTATCCAATAGTGCCACTCTTGGCCGTATCAACACGGTTCTGGGTGGGATGGATGAGCGTAACACGATCCTTTACCCAGCGAACACCCTCTGGCATACAATCGGCCTGTGGCTTCCACACATCATCGATGGTATATACGCCACCGCTAATTAGCGTAAAGCCTGGCTGATAGTATTGTCTCTCGGAAGGGTCTATGATGGTGATATCAGGGTTGTGGAGCTTGCGCTTCAGGCGTGCTGCCATGCTGATACCCGCTGCACCGCCACCGATGATTACGATTTTTCCTTTGGCATTACTCTTGGCAGCGTAGGCCTTGTCGGTACCCAAAGCCAGAAAAGCACCTGCGGCAGCCATGATTTGCAGAAATTGTGAGCGCGAGATTACACCCTCGCTCTCTAATTTCTTCATCTCAGTTTCAAATTGTTTTTCAGTCATATTTTTAATTGTAGTTTCAAATAATCATAGCCTTAGATACAGCTAAAACCTATGCCTCGCCCTATATGGATATAGAGCGAGTACAAAGTTACTAAAAATGTAAGTATTATACAATAAGTCCGAGCTGTGGAGGGTTATTGTTTAAGATCAATAGTCGGACGGAAACGCACCGTACGGCGTGGCGCAATCTTCACCTGCTCGCCCGTACGAGGATTTCTACCCACTCTTTCGGCTACGTTTACCACCGAAAATACACCAAATCCAGAGAGTACAACCTTTTCACCCTCCTGCAATTTTGACTCTATTTTTTCGAACAGAGTGTCCACAAGGCGTTTAACTTCTACCTTAGAGAGCTGCGATTGCTCTGCTAAATCGTTGATTAACTGTGATTTATTCATAGTAAGCGCGGTTTTGAGGGTAAAACAGATTGTAATTAGTTATACAAATTTAGTATAAAAAATAATTTTTACAAATATTTCGCCATTTTTTATTGATAATGAGCCACTTGTGGAGGTGATAAAAAATAAGTGTAAAAAATATATTTAAAAAATTTGCAAAATAATTTGGCAGATATAAAAACTTGCCTTATCTTTGTCCTCGGAAAGGTGGCAGAGTGGTCGATTGCGGCGGTCTTGAAAACCGTTGAGCTGCGAGGCTCCGGGGGTTCGAATCCCTCCCTTTCCGCAGAAGACTAATCAGAACAGAAGCATCACAGGCGTGGTGCTTTTTGTTTTTTAAGAAGAAAACATCGAGCGACAGTTTATCTGTCGCTTTTTTTTGTTGAATGAGTAGTATATGAAAATATATTTTCTTTTACCGCTCATTCAACAAAAAACAGTCAAGCTGTAGATGTTTTCTTTTGAAACTACCACAAAAGGGTGGCATTACTCATTTAATACGGGGGTTGCGGGAATAAGCAGATATTTATTTTCAAATGTATTCCCGCTTCGGCTGCGCCGTTCGAATCCCTCTTCTGTAAGGGCCTCTGCGGCGAGCAAAAGGGAAAGGCGTTAAGCGAAGCAGCTTTTAGGCTGCGAAGTAGCCAATCCCTCTTTCATCTTTCCACTTGCCCGATAAAAAAGGAGCAACCACCCATGCGGTAGTTGCTCCTGATACTTTCTCTTGCTAAGGGGTTACAAAACCCTCTAAATCGCCTACAATAGCCCTTTATTTCTTGTTAAAGGTGTTCATAGTCATATCTGCCCCTACGCAGGCAAACGAGAGTATAGCATCGCCAAAAATCTTCAATCTCTCGGCCATAGCCTTCTGCTCCTCATCGCTCCACTCGCCCAAGACGTAATCGACCTGATGGCCACGAGCGAAGTCGCCGCCCACGCCAAAGCGCATACGGGCGTAATCCTCTCTACCCAAGAGCTCCGAGATGTTCTTCAAGCCGTTGTGACCTCCCGCGCTGCCCTTCTTGCGCATACGCAACTGACCAAACGGCAGAGCGATGTCGTCTGAGACGATGAGTATATTCTCGATGGGGATCTTCTCCTGCTCCATCCAATATCTGACGGCCTTGCCCGAAAGATTCATATATGTCGAAGGCTTGAGCAAAACGATCTGACGTCCCTTATGGCGCAGGGTAGCAGTAGAGCCATAACGCCCCACCATAAAAGAGACGTTGGATGCCTCAGCCAAGGCATCCAACACTCTGAATCCTATGTTGTGACGGGTATTGGCGTACTCGGCGCCTATGTTACCCAATCCTACAACGAGGTATTTCATTCGCTACGAATTATTTCTGCTGCTGGTTAGCTGCACGAGTAGCACGAGTTACACGTACGGCACAAACTGCAGTAGTAGCAGGAGTTACGAATGTAAGGTTATCGAACTTGAGGTCACCTACGAAGATAGTCTGACCAACCTTCAATGGAGTTACATCTACTACGATCTCATCTGGCAACTCGTTAACCAAAGCCTTAACTGTGAGCTTACGAGCTGAAAGAGCCAACTTACCACCGATCTTCACACCCTCAGCGTTACCTGTCAAACGTACAGGAACTGCGATAGCTACTGGCTTAGCTGGATCTACACGGTAGAAATCGATGTGGAGGATCTGCTCGCGTACTGGGTGGAACTGTACCTCACGCATAACGGCAGTCTCAGTCTTACCATCGATAGTGATGTTTACTACGTAAGAGTTTGGAGAGTAGATAAGTGGCTTAATCTCCTTAGCCTCTACTGAGAATGATACGTTCTCGCCGTTACCATACAATGCGCATGGGATCATACCCTCGCGGCGGATAGACTTAGCAGCCTTCTTACCGTAGTCAGCACGGCTAACTGCCTTGATGTCAAGTGTTTTCATGTTTTAATAAAGTTTAAAATGTTATTACCTGCGGCATTACTCAATCCGATGGAAAACACGCCCATCGGCTCCCATTATGCCTGAATCGGCGACAAAGGTACATATTCAAATTCAAAATTCAAAATTAAGAATTCAAAATTTTCTCCTTTAATGGTTTATAATTAATAATTTACGACTCTTTGGGACTTTTTTACCTTCCTAAGCACGTTTTGTTTCCCACTCATAAAACACTCGTTACGGCTGTTTTAAAATGAAATCTTTCATCCCTCCTCTTTCCTCTTTCATCTTTCCTCTCTCCTCTTTCATCTTTCATCTTAGAGTTAAAAAACCTGTCTGACTCGACTCAGACAGGTTTTTCGTTATAGCTTAAACTTGTAATCAATACCAATCACATGGGCTATGCCCTTCTCCTTGCGCCAATCCTTCAGATCGCCCTTGTTGTTTTTGTAGCGAGCCTCATACGAGGTGTTGAAGTGACACATATAGTAGAAGTCGATGCGGTTGTAGTTGTTGATCTTGAACTCTGTACCGGCAGCCACGCGGATACGGTTGATGTAGTTGTCATACTTCGAGCCGCTATCCTTCCATGATACGTTGTTTGGATTCTTATAATTCTCCACAGGACGCAAGGCGTTGAGTGTGTTATACACCTCGCCAAAGACGTATGGCTCCCAACGAGAGTTGCGAAGATCGTATGCAAACTTCAGACGTGAGCGCAACGAGATAAATGGATCGGCATGCTCATGCTTAATGACATCATCTGTGCGGAAGTTAAAGCGTACACGCTCCCTGAGCGAAATCTTCACATCGCCAAAGCGTACACTACCCGTAACATCCACATTGAAGCGGTGTTGGTTGTGCCAGCCTTTGATCTCCTTTGTAAGGATGTTACCCAAGTCGTCCTCTACCTCCTCGGTATCGGATGTGCGCTCGTTGACGAAGCTGTAATCGGCGCCAAACTTGAGGAACTTCCAAGGCTTATAGCCTACACCCACCGAAGTAACAAACTTATCGACCTGACCGAAGGTATCCTTCAGGCGTACCTGCTCGCTCACCTCTACGCTGAAATTCTTAAAAACAGGGATCTCTATCGTAGCACGTAAGCGGCCTTGGATATCATCGCCCTTATCTACTTGATTAATATTCTCGCGCGTAGGGGGCAAGTCGGGATTCCACTGTGCAAAGGCAGAGGAAGAGCTCACCAATGCCAACAATGCTAATAAATAACGGAACTTTCTCATAATCATTAAATAAAAGGTAAAAATAAAATTATTATGGGCAGTTTCGAAAAAGACTTTTTGACTATACGAACTGATTTGGCTTAGAGATATGGTCTATCGTATTTTGCTCGCCATTAGGCAATTCGTAATATACCTTGA